>CAZLJB010000172.1:0-6574 GCA_964559195.1 uncultured Anaerolinea sp.
ATAGCTTCAGGTGACTGGAGTTCAGACGTGTGCTCTTCCGATCTTGCGCCTCGACAATCAGCTGGATCGTTATCATGAGTACACCCTTTTTATGAAGGATAGAGCTCAATTGGTCAAGAAAAAATGGCGTTCAAATTTGAAGGATAATGCAGGTGATAATTTCTTCCTAAATTTGGAGGAACTCAGCAAAACCTTTACCGATTTGATGATTCGAACTCAGACCACCCTTGGGAAGCCGCTCGTCAATTTGGGATCAACAGTGGATAAATGGATTTTTTCTGCAAGCGTTATCAGCCGCATGGTTGGGCGCATATTAGCGATGAGCATCCTGGGAATGGGCCTGATTACCCTGCTGGCTTTTCTCAATGGCGAGTCACCTACCCTTAGCAGAGTTTTATCAGTACTGCTTCAATCTCGTCTTTATCAGCTTTTCCTGGTTGCCGCTGCAATCTTTAACATCCGACAGATTTTATTTCGCCTGCGTGATCGGGATTCAGTTTAATCTACGAAGAGCATAAACTTATTCATAACGACTAATTATTTTTTTCGAGCAACCGATTTGGAGGTTAGTGTGAGTCAAGAACCGGATCATTTAATTATTATCACTGGACCATACGCGGGTGAGAAATTCCCGCTGATCAATCTACCTCTTGTTTTGGGACGCATTCAACCGGCTGATATACTGATTGATATCGCAGCAGTCTCTCGCAAACATGCTCGCATTTCGCGGGATATCTCTGGATACATTATCGAAGATCTGGATAGCAGAAACGGAACCTATGTCAATGGAGAGCGTATTCAGGGTTCGCGGGTACTCTCGAATGGAGATATTTTACGCCTGGGAATGGATGTCGACTTAAAGCTGGTAGCCGACATTTCACAGACAACAGAAGCCTCGACCGGGAAAGTTTCAGCACCATTCATCACCCAGAAACCATCCATGGAAACAATGGTTCAGTTTTCCCCGGCTGAAGAAAAACCCGTTGCACCAGACTCACCAGCTAAAGAAACGGTTCAGAAGTCCACTACTGAGACTGGAGAAACATTTGTCCAACAACAAGCACCTGGCTTAGCTACGGTTTTCAAACCCATGCAAAAGGCAGGCGGTCAGACAGCCATAATGCAAGCCATCGTGGATCCTTTGGTTGCCCCCCAACAATTGGTGGTCAACGAATCTGGGCAACAGCCACGCATATACACCCTGACGAACGCAAGGATTAGCATTGGTCGGCTGCCCGAAAATGACATTGTTCTAAATAATAATTTTGTCTCACGCCACCATGCCGAACTGGAAAAGCGCGGCGATGACTATTACCTGGTACCTATACCCAATATCCTAAATGCACTCCTGCTGGATGGTGTCCCTGTAATGGAGCCCGTTCGCCTGCGTCACGGGGCCAAGATCCGGATTGGAGGCTGGGAACCTGGTGAAATGGCCAGCCTGAATTATATTTCTCCCCAAGAAGACGCTAACTCAGCCCTCCAACAAAAAATCCAATTTACCGAAAATAATTTAATGACCATCGGCCGTCATAAAGATAACAACATCGTTTTGCCTGCTCCGACTGTTTCAAGCTTCCATGCCGAAGTGGAAAAAGTCGGCCAACGCTACCGCGTACGAGACCTTCGCAGCAGTAACGGCACCTTTGTCAATGGCAAGAGCATAAGCGGCGAAGCCTGGGTGCAATCAGGGGACGCCATCCAGATTGGCCCCTACCGCTTTCAGGTCGATGAGAACGCGTTTTCCCAATCCGATCAGAGCCAGGGTGGAGTGAGGGTGGAAGTCATTGGCCTGAACAAATGGGTCAACAAGAAGCTTAACATCATTCAGGACACTTCCCTCGTCTTTGAACCCAAGGAATTTATCGTTGTCGTTGGACAAAGCGGCGGTGGAAAATCGACGCTGGTAGATGCCATTACCGGTTACCGTCCAGCGACGCACGGCAAAGTGTTAGTTAACGGCACAATTGATGTCTATAAAGAATTCGACGCCATCCGCTCGACGATTGGTTACGTCCCGCAAAAAGATATCATTCACATGGAATTGACCGTTTTCGAGGCTTTGGATTACGCCGCTCAACTTCGCATGCCAGCAGATACAACCAAAGTGGAGCGCATCCAACGGATTGAAGAAGTGATGGAAGACTTGGATCTTGGACATCGCCGCGACACACAGATCAGCCAACTGAGCGGTGGACAGCAAAAACGAGTTTCTATTGGTGTGGAGCTGCTGACCAAACCTGGGCTTTTCTTTTTGGATGAACCAACCTCAGGGCTGGATCCCGGTATGGAAACGGAATTAATGCGCCTGATGCGCCGCCTTGCGGATCAGGGCCGTACCATTGTTATGATTACGCATGCCACCAAGAACGTCATGCTGGCAGATAAGGTGGTTTTTTTGGCTCGTGGTGGTTATCTCACCTGGTTTGGCCCACCCGAAGAGGCTTTGGCGTACTTTGACCAGTTTCGCACTGATCGAGATCGCCGCTCCAGTCCAATGGAATTCGACCACATCTACACCTTGCTTGACCAAGAAGCACTTGGCAATGGCCCAGATTGGGCCAAGCGATATCGAGATAACCAGGCTTATGAAAAATACATTGCCAAGCCACTCAAGGAAAGCGGGGTTTCAAATACACAGCTGAAGAAGCAAACCCCGCAAGCCGCTTCGAAAATGCTCAACCAACAAAAACAGGTTTCGGGCTTACGACAATTCGTGATTCTATCTGGACGCAATGTCAGAATTCTAACTCGAGACCTGTTTAGCATGGCCTTGCTCTTACTGACGGCACCACTGATGGCCTCATTGGATTTCGTGCTTGCAAAGGGAGGAGGACGGAACCCGCTCTCATTTGTTGATGGCAATTTCAACAGCATGATTATTACAATGATCACATTGACCAATACCACTATCCTGGTGGGCGGGCTGGCATTCATGCGCGAACTGGTCAAGGAACGTGAAATTTACAAACGTGAGCGAATGGTAAATCTGAGGCTTTCCTCCTACATTCTCTCGAAAATCTGGATTGCATTGATTTTGGCGTTCTACCAGGCGACTTGCTATACCGTTATCCGATACCTGGCTTTTGATGTTCCGGGCGGCAGAGAAGAAATGATCTTTTTCTTCATCACCGTTTTTCTGCTAATTTCAGCAGGAGTTATGATGGGCTTCTTTGCTTCAGCCCTGGCACCCAACGCCAATTCTGCGCCATTGTTGTTGATTATGTTTATTATCCCGCAAATGGTGATGAGCGGTGCCTTGGTCCCGCTACCAAGCACGACAACCGCCCCCGCATCCAGCCGTTGGGCTTTCCAGGCCGCAGTTGCCATTGGTGGTGCTGGGTCAGATGTTGCTGCAGATTCTTGCTGGGAGCTGACGAAAGCCGAACAGGATAAGCTGACACTTGATCAGAAGAACACCAACTGTACCTGCATGGGTGAGAACGCATTGCGAGAAAATAGCTGCAACTTTCCCGGTTTGGGGAAATATTACGATAAAGCAATTGATCAATCTGACCCGACCAAACCAGTTGAGCCAGGTCCACAACCCGCCCAACCGACCTTCCCGGATGCGCCTGCAAAACCAGCAGATGTCAATAATGTCTTGCTACTCCAGAAATATCTGGCTGACCTAGATGCCTATAATAAGGTGGTAGATGGGATTCGTACCAAATACCAATCAAAAATCGACACCTGGAAATCCGACCAGGATTTCTACAAGACGGCGATTGAAACTTACCAAAAAGATTTAACTGAACTCAAGGTGAAACGGGCTATCGCTGTTGGATCCGCTGAGTCAACCATTCGGCGCTACAAAGACGATTATGGCTGGACCTTTATCAATAAAAAAGATCGAACCACATATCTGAACACACTTTACACCAGCTGGGGTGCTCAACTGATCATCACTCTGGTGCTTTTTATTGGTACTGTCATTATGCAAAAACGCCGCGAAGCTTGAGTTCGCCAGAAGTATAATGAACGATATGATCCAGATCGTTCACTATACTGACTTGCCCAGATCTATTAATCTGGATGTCGAAGCTGTGCATCTTTGGTGGGTCGCCCTCGAGCCGCCCCTGCAAACTCTGCCGGGGCGGCTTGCGTTGCTCTCCGCAGACGAAAAAGATCGGGCCAATCGGTTTCACTTTGAACGTCATCGTACGCGATATGTTACCGGTCGAGCATACTTGCGACGATTGTTGGGCAGTTACCTGGACATTGAACCAGTTCAGATTGAATTTGAATATAGCCCGTTGGGCAAACCTGCGGTAAAAAACGTTTCTAACGGACGGGTACTGCAATTTAATCTTTCAAATTCGGAAGACCGAGCTTTGGTTGCATTGAGTTGGCAGCATTGCGTTGGAATCGACCTTGAGTTTATCCACCCCATGCCCGATGAAGATGATTTTGCCCGTCAATTCTTCTGCGATTCGGAGTGTTCTTTGCTAAGCTCGCTTTCCGGTGCGGCCAAAAGACAAACCTTCTTTGAACTCTGGACTTGCAAAGAAGCCTTGCTGAAGGCCATGGGCAGTGGATTGACCATTCCAATCAACGAGGTAGAGGTAGCACTTCAAAACGGAAAGGCAAGCCTGGTCTCGTTTGGCGGCAATTCCAGTCTGGTTTCCGACTGGCAGTTTGAAATATTCCAACCTGCCACAGGTTTTCAAGCAGCGCTGGCGTTCAACGGCCAGATTTCGAAACCTATTTTATTTCATTCATTTGATGGGTTCGAAGAGTGTACAAAAACAGGGAAATAAAATTTTTGCTAGCCTACTGATTATCCGCACTAATAGTCCAACACCAATTCGCTCGAACTAAGTTTCGCCATTAAGCAAGTAGGTTGAATTTCAGGATTTAACTCACTCGTCCTATTCGCCAGCCTTCGGAATGTAATCACCCTCAACCCATTCTTCACCTTGGGGGCCAATTTCCTTTTTCCAAACAGGGACAATCTCCTTCAGCCGATCAATCCCATAGCGGGCTGCATCGAAGACACCAGTATCACGATGAGCAGAGCTGCATGCAATCAATATTGTAGGTGTGCGGGGATATAAACGTCCGATTCTCTGTACAATGGCAATTCCTTCTACAACTGGCCACCTGGCGCGAATCTCATCCGCCACCTGCTTCATTTTTGCTTCGGCCATTGGCTTGTAGGATTCATACTCCAGATAAACTGTTTCATGGGGGTCTCCGCGCAATGTTTGCCCGCGCACTATGCCCGTAAAAATAGCAGCTGCACCCGTTGAATTTAAAGTTATTTTGTCTACCAACACATTCAAATCAATTTCATCTTCAGTGATGGCATAAATGGTTGGATAATTATCCGGATTCATGATCTGATACTCCATTTTATAATCTTTTTTTGAAAAACTGATAATTCAATTATCCACCAGAAACAGGAGGGAAAAAACCTATTTCGGCAGCATCCGGGATAGTCGATTCATCGAAGCAATATTCATGATTAATTGAAGCCAGGCAGTGTTCCATCAATCCACCCAGGTTCGGGTAAATAATCACGAGCTGACCCTTTAACTGCTCAATCGTTGCAGAAGGTTCGATTTCGAGGTTTATTGATCGGACGCCTGCTTTGTCACGCAAGGTTGCAAAAAACAACACGGATATATGATTCACGCTAAGCGATCCTTTTCAACCATTGGATCATTTCTGGGACGTGCTCTTCATAATGTTCCCAGGTATTGTCAGAAATAATTTCTCCAAACATCCGTCCACCAGTCCAGGCAAAGCAGTCCGGATCAAAAAGCTCTTGATCACTTGCTTCCCGCACTATGGTGAGAATATTATCATACGCAATCTTTTCAAATTGCCGTATTTCCCCAAGCGACCGGCCACGAAATTCAGTCAAAGCCTGTTTATTCAAATCATCCGCATTCTCAATCGGCTCCGGTGATTCGCCTTTTTTCAGGCTGGTGAAAAGAAAAACTACTCGATTCTCCCAATATCCAAGGTGACCGATTAAATCCTTGACGGACCATTCGCCGTGCAAGATCACCATTTCCATCCTCTCGTCGCTGAATCTGGCAAGATTTGCTTCCAAATCTTCGCGACTGGCTGTGATCTTGCTAATCAAATCCTGCCTATTCATTTATGATATCTCCACTTTTTCCACCATGTTTCTCCACCAATCGAACATTCTGGATCTTCATGGTCTTTTCAACAGCTTTCGCCATATCATAAATAGTCAGCGCTGCCACACTGACCGCTGTTAGAGCTTCCATCTCTACACCAGTTTTACCTATTGTTTTGGCCATTGCAGTAATTTGGATGCCCGGTAATAGTTCATCTAAAACTAACTCAACATCCACCTTGGTTAACGAAATCGGATGACAGAGGGGAATCAACTCAGATGTCTTTTTGGCACCCATAATACCCGCCACCTGAGCAATAGAGAGCACATCCCCTTTCTTGATAGAACCAGCCTTGATGAGAGCCAGAGTTTCGGGTTTCATCACGATCTCCCCTCTGGCAATGGCAATCCGTTCAGAATCATTCTTAGCGCCGACATCCACCATACGAGCATGTCCGTTTTCATCCAAATGGGTCAGTTGAT
>CAZLJB010000173.1:0-6565 GCA_964559195.1 uncultured Anaerolinea sp.
CCAGCCTTTCTTCACCATCGTATTTCTTGTACGCTTTCATTTAACAAATGGCAGGAGATGGCCGAGGGCTGGCCGGCTTGAATTTGTTGTAATTTGAGTAAGATTGTCGTAAAATATTTAATGTGTAGTAAGTCTGGAATCAATCTTATTGGTATATACTATACGGTGGAAAATTTATGAAATCGACGCCTTATTTTATGAGCAGCCCTGAACGAATTAGCCGTGGCGCACGCGTTCTTTTCCGTGCCATGCGGCCTCGTTATACTGACCTATTATTACCAGAGATTCGCAGCACCATGGAAGGCTATGAATATGCACTTTATTGCCAAAGCGGCAAACCATTTCGAACGGTTGTCTTACTTTATGGCATGACCATTGGAGGCAAGGATGATGGCCGGGTTATGAAGTTTGCACGCTCATGTGCCAGTGCAGGCTTGCGGGTGATTGTCCCTGATTTGCCTGGTCTCATGGAATTCCTGGTAAATCAAAATGATATGGAACGGCTGGAAAGTATCCTGAAAGATGTCTCCCAGGAATATGCTGGGAAAATCGGTTTGATCGGTTTTAGCACAGGTGGCAGTTATGCCTTGTTGTTGTCTGCCAACCCAGATTTGCGTGAATTAATTGGCCCAGTTGTTTTATTCAGCCCAATCTACGATGTCAGATTGGTGGCCGACAGGTTGCATGCGCCGGTAGATCCGCCACCACAAACGGACAAGGACTGGGAACAGTATTATTGGGCCCAGTATGTAATTGCCCTGCGTAATCGCAATATGCTTGGGTTAAGCGAGACCGTCCAGGAAGCCCTGCAAATCCTGTTGGCAGATTATGATAAATATCAACTCTCGGTCAAACGAGCCTTTTTTGATAATCATATTGGGTCTTTGAAGCTGATTGGGCGCACAGATCTGGTCTATGAAGGCCAGGTGCTTGATTTGCTTTCAGCACGCGGGCATTTGTCTGCTGTCAGAAGCCCTGTATTTATCATGCACGATGCTTCCGATCAACTGGTTCCGCCCGACCAATCACGCCAGATGCATTCTGAACTGGCAAAACGTGGCCCCGGATTTCGCCAGGAAATCCTTGTGACTCCCTGGCTTTCGCATGTTATGATGCAAAACACAGGCAACCCGGCCGAATTGTTTAAAATTGTTTCTTTCATGGGAGAATTATTCAGAGGCGCTCACCAGGACAATGTCACGCAAAACATGCCTTCTTCGAATTAGAGTCATTTACCCGAAACTGTCATCTCGGAGTGTGTTTTCCGCACCCGGGCCAGTTCGCTAGCAGGGAAATGATGGCCCAGGGTGGAATGAGTGGCTGTCATTTATCCCACCCTGGTTAATAAATACGCCATCTCCCGTCAGGCTATCGTTTGAACCTGACTATCGGATTCCTTGGCGGGAGAGGGCAATTTCTCTATCGCGAAAATTATCATTTCGAACACTTTTGGCAGCTTACCGTAAACAGTACATTATCAAAGTAGTTACCATTACTTTATGGTGCAATGCTCCGGGCGCAGCGGAAGCCGACGTCGAAATTTGTATAAGTTGGATCGTCCCAATAGCGATATGAAGAACGTGCCAGGTCATAGAAGTAATACCATGATCCGCCTCGCAGAACTCTTGTGGCTCCAGATTTAAGGTTTTCGCGGCCATCATCGGCTTTATATGGATAAGGCTGATATTCGCTGCTGACCCATTCCCAAACGTTACCGGCCAAATCAAAAGCGCTATACGGGCTTTTTCCTTTGCCAAAACTGCCAACCTGGGTCGTGTCACCTATGCCACCGAAAAAGTTGGCATAGGAGCTATCCGGGTTTTCGCCCCAGGGGAAGGTGCGGGCGTCTGTGCTGCGGGCTGATTTTTCCCACTCAGCCTCCGTCGGCAGCCGTCCACCAGCCCAGGTACAATAGCTGAGAGCCTGATCCCAGCTGACGTATATGACCGGGAAATTTTGGTACGTTAGGTTGTCGTAATAGCTGGAGCGGGTTGCTGACGAATTAATCAAGGGTGACTGGCAGTTTCCAGCTTGAACGCAAATTTGATACATGCCATTGGTCACCTCCGTTTGATCGAACCAATAGGCCGGCAGCGTCACCAGGTGAACGGGCTTTTCGTTTTCCTGGCCATCCTTGCTGCCCATGCTGAACGAGCCGGCTGGAACATAAACCATTTTCATGCCATCCTTGTCTCGTTTCAGGATTGAGCCGATTCCAAGAGTCGGTACGGGCGTGATGGTTGGCGTAGGGATGGGGGTTTGCGTGGGCGTGGGTGTGACGGTCAGGGTGGGTGTAATGGTGGGCGGAATGGGTGTGGACGTACGCGCAATTGCCACCAGGGTGGCTTTACTGAAATTTCCTTCTGGAACTACGTTTGCATAAGCCACCTCAGCCAGGCCAAAGAGAATCCCAACACTTCCCAGGGCAAGTATCAGTAGCAGGGCCGGCCGAAATCTGCGCAGCAACCTTATCACGAAGGCTGGTGGCACAGGTGCCAGGCGGTTCATAATTGCCTGCGGATCGGACGGAGGTTTTTTGGCTGTACGTAGTTTGGATGCCATGCCGCGAGCGTTGCTCAAGGCTTGGGTAGCTTTTTTGTAGCTGGCCAGGGCTTGCTCGTTTTTTTGCAGGTTTTCCTGCAGTGTGCGGGCTTTGGCGATATCAGGTGCAATTTGGACTGCAGCTTGAATGAGCGGACGGGCGGTTTGGGGGTCGTATGCATCCAGCGCAGCGGCGGCCTTGCTGCTCAAATCTTGAAATTGCCTCGATTCAGTTGCCGACATGGCTTCTGTTATCGCATGCACAAAAGACAGGCAGTTTGGGTACCGTTTGGCAGGATCTTTTTCAAGCGCCCGATTGATAACCCTCTCCAGCCCTGGATTGATGAGTGGGTTGGCCTGGCTGGCGGGTGGTGGCAATTCACGGACATGTTTTAGATAAATTGCCAGCGGGGAATTACCTTCGAAAGGCAGTCTGCCTGTGAATAGTTCGTATGCTACCACACCCAGAGCGTATTGATCCGATTGTTGGGTTGGTTTTCCGCCCTCGGCCTGTTCCGGAGAAATGTATTGTGGGGTGGCGCGCGTCAAGTCTGCGCTGGCTGCTTCAGTAGTTTCAACAGCTCGCAGTACTCCCAGATCAGCCAGACTGGCGCTGTCATCTTCTGCCAGTAATATGTTTCCGGGCTTGACATCTCCATGTACAAAGCCCTGGCTGTGGGCATAATCGAGAGCGGCGGATAGTTCAGCAATAATTTTGGAAATCTGGTGGAAACTGGGCCGCCCTTTTTTTTGAATCCATTGATTTAAATTGCCGCCGGGCAGGTATTCCATTACCAAAAAAAGCAGCCCAGAGCTTTCTGCCAGATCGATTACCTGGACAATGTTAGCTTGTTGGATGCCTGCCAAACGACCTGCTTCTTGGATGAACTGTTGGTTTATTGATGGTTTGTTGAAAAGTTCCGGGCGCATCAATTTTACAGCCACAGTTTTCTTCAACAAAGGATGTTCTGCGCTGTAAACAATGCTAAAGCGACCTTGGCCAATCTCCTCGATGACCCGGTATTTGCCAACATAATCCAACTTCATTTTTGCCATTGGTTGCTCATTGTTCTTCTGTGTTGCAGTGGATCGTGATCGGTTTCATACCTCAATTTTACCCTGTGGCTCGGCGGGATTGGTTTTGATTCATTGTAGATAAGTGGCAAGGAGAGTGAGTCATCACTATTTCGTGCGGTCTGTAATTATTTATCAACGCAGGCTGAAGTGACAGATGTTCGATCGCATGGGGTATGGTTTTCAGGTGTTTTGCACCCCGATTGGGTACGATCCAAAAAACGTGGACGTTGAATTATACGACAATAAATCAGCCAAAATGATCAGGAGTTTCCCCTGATGTGGTGGATTGGTGCCTGGGTGTGACGAACAACAAGCCCACAAGGGCCACCGGTAAACAAAATATCGGCGGAAAACTCTTCCGCCGATATTTTGTAAAAAAAGACTTCGACTTTTGAAGGATATCCCTTATTAAGAGACGACCATCCCGCAAGTAATAACTTGCTTAATCCCGTTAAGGGAGCTTGTCCGCGACACAGCGGAAACCGATCAGGTCACCTTGATTCGCTGCAAGCAGCTTGGTTCGGAAAGTGGTGCGCAGATTAAGGTCGCTATCAGACCATGAGCCGCCTCGCAGCACGCGCGCACCATTTATGGCCAAATCCTCGCGCCCATCGCTTGTGTTGTACGGGTACGGTTTGTAAAGACTGCTGGTCCATTCCATGACGTTGCCAGCCATATCGTAGACACTATACAGGCTTTTTCCATTTTCGTAGTTGCCAACCTGGGTGGTATCTCCAGTGCTCCGGCCATAATTAGCGAGACCTGGATTGATGCCTTCGCCCCAGGGGTAAAGACGGGCATCCGGGCCGCGCGCGGCTTTTTCCCATTGCGCTTCGCTCGGCAACCGGCCACCAGCCCAGGTGCAGTAAAGCCTGGCCTGGTTCCAATCAATATGCAATACAGGGAATTTCGCATATTGAGGATTATTATAGTATTTGGCGCGGGAGAAGGACGCATTACTGCCCTTTGGAGCGCAGCTGCCCGACTGGATACATAAAGCAAACATCTGGTTGGTGACTTCTGTTTGATCAATCCAGTAGCTATCCAATGTGACCGAATGGATAGGGGCTTCATCCCGGGTGTCGCTGCCCATTGTAAAGGGTCCGGCAGGGACAAACACCATCACCATGCCATCCGCATTTCTTTTCTGGCTGGATCCAATTCCGAGAGTTGGAGCCAGGGTGACTGTGGGGGATGGGGAAGGAGTGAAAGTCAGGGTGGGTGGCAAGGTCATGGTGGGTGTAAGGCTGGCAGTCGGAGTAAGCGTGGGAGGTCGGGGTGTGGGAGTGCGTACCAGGGCGACCAGCGTGGCTTTTTGTGGCCCACTTGCCGGGGTCAGGCTGCCATAGATCACGCCACCAATTCCTAAAACCAGGCCAATCAATCCCAAAAATAACACAATCAACAGGCTAAACTGCCAGCGCTGCAGCAGTGTTCGCCAGGCTGGAGCAGGCAGCGGGTCCAGCTGGGCCAGGACATGACCCGGATCTGTCGGCGATTCCAGTTCCGAACGTAAAGTTATGGCCCTGACACGGGCCGAGTTCAAGGCTTCAAGCGCGATCAGGTAACTACGTTGGGCGCTTTCACGGGCTTGTAAATCCAACACCATGGCACGGGCCTGGTCGGGCACAACTTGCAGTGCGGCCTCGATCAGTGGATGGGCTGCATCAGGATCATCGTTTGCAAGGGCGGTATTTGCCAGGTCAATCAAATGTTGATATTGATCGGTTTTTGTGGCAGATTCAGCTTCTACGATGGCGTTGGCAAAAGCAGTGCAGTTTGGGAAGCGTTTCTGGGGATCTTTTTCAAGAGCCTGGCTAATCGCTGCTTCCAGTTTTGGTGTGATCAGCGGATTGAGATCGCTGGCCGGTGGGAGTGAATCACGCATGTGTTTCAGGTAGATCGCCAGGCTGGAATTTCCTGTAAAAGGTACCTGCCCTGTAAATAGTTCAAATGCCACCACGCCAAGAGCGTATTGGTCAGAAACCGGGCTGGGGCGCCCACCATCGGCCTGTTCTGGCGAGACATATTCAGGTGTCCCGCGAGCCATATCAGCGCTGATTACCCCGCTGATTTCCACCGCGTGCAAAACGCCCAGATCAGAAAGACGAGTGCTTCCATCCTCAGCCAACAGGATATTGCCCGGTTTGACATCGCCATGCACAAAACCTTTGGAATGTATAAAATCCAGGGCTGCAGCAATATCAGCAACAATGCGGGCGGCCTGGTGAAAAGTCAGCCGGCCGTTTTTTTGGATGGCGCGGTGCATATCGCCACCCGACAAGTATTCTGTAACGATAAACAGGTTGCCTTTGTCTTCAACCAGATCGATAATAGACGTCAGGTTTTCGTGTTTAATGGGGGCAATCGCGCGCACTTCCTGTATGAATCGCTGAATAGTGCCAGAATCCTTAAAGAGATCAGGCTCCATGTGTTTAACAGCCACTGGTTTCTTCAGGAATGGATGCTCGGAACGGTATACGCTGCTGAAGCGACCGTGTCCTATTTCCTCGATGATGGGATATTTACCTAAAAAATCCAACTTAATCTTTGGCATGGTCTGCTCATCTATTTTCTGTTTTTTGAAAAATGGCCGTTAAGCTCATTCATCCAATACGCCTGTCTGAAATGCCTGGAATGAGTATCCGCTCGGTGGTGTCTGGGGATGTTTTATAAAATGAGACGGAATTTATTTCCCGGGCCATCAACGCGTGATCCAGCGGAATGCCAGATTGATGATAAAACCCAGCAGCGGAATCCCCAAAAGGAGTCCCAGACCGGTTTGTATCACCAGTTCACTTAGTTCTGGCATTTTCCAGCCGGCTTTGCGCATCCCTAGAAAGACGAAAATCTCATTAGAATCGGGATAATTGGGATAAGTTTCAAGTACTTTTCTGGCCTCAGATCGGAAGAGCACACGTCTGAACTCCAGTCACCTGAAGCTATC
>CAZLJB010000174.1:0-6545 GCA_964559195.1 uncultured Anaerolinea sp.
ACACGGCTCTGAACACTCTTTCCCTACACGACGCTCTTCCGATCTCCTCGAGCAGTATGGGGGTTCCGAAAATCATACGGATGTGCGTTCGGATATCTATGCTTTCGGCGCTACCCTCTACCATCTACTGACCTGCCAGCCACCCGAGGATGCACGCCAACGCTTCCTGCATCCTGAAAGCCAGTTACCAGCCCATCGCATCAACTCGTCCATCAGTCTGCGCACTGAAAAAGCCATCCAGTGGGCCATGGAACTACATCCAGACCAGCGCCCCGATTCAATCGAAACTTTTCGCCAATACTTATTTGGTACCAAGGAACTTCCTACCCGGCCCTTGTCACGTCCCATGCGTGGACACACATTGGATATGCTGCTAGAACCACCAGAGAGCTTCCTGTTCGGTATTTCGGCAATTTTATTACTATTGAGCCTGCTTACCACTTTCGGCCGCTAAGCGCCAGAACCAGCCTACCGCAAACCCGGCCCCCTGGCCGGTCAATACCGCCTGCAGGAAGGCCGGCAACCCACGTCCATCCAGCCAAAAATCTCCCCATGGAAGCCCTAAAGCAAGATAGTTATATGCAATCAACCCGCCGGCCAACACCAGCAGCGCCCAGCGGACAGTCCAGCGCGGGTCAACCATCTGGCTGGCCAGCCAATACGTCAACCCCACGCCAGCAATCATGACCAACACGACCAGCATCCAGCCGAAAACGGTTGGGTAACCGTTGGTGGTGACCAGCGGCGATTTCTCAGGTGTGGGCGTGGGTGCCGGCTGGGTGGCGGTCGGTTGAGGCGTCACCGCACCCGCCGTGGGTGTAATAATAATGATCGTAGCGCCCTCTTTGTTTACATCCAATTGAATGGTGTCTGAGGCGTGGGCTGGCTCACTAACAACCTTGATCTCGATCAACCCAGGCCGGTCAAGCCGGAAAGCCGCCACTGCCACGCCCTGATTTGTGATCGCCTCCACCTGTTGGAAGAGACCACTCTCGCCCTGGGAGAGGGTAAATCGTACCGGGGTGCCATCCGGTACCTGGCGTTGATTGTGATCAATAATCATTCCAGTCCGCAGCGAAATGGTGTCCCCCACCCGAAACAACGGTGCAACGGTTGGCTCAAGTGTCAGGGTCGGCTCAGCCGTCTGGGTCGCTTGGGCCGTGCCGGTTGGAATCACAGTCGCATTTTTCCCCGGAGTGGGGGTGGGTCTGGGCAAATCCAGGCTGAGCGAAATAACCTGCTTTGGATCAGGAGTGGTCGCAGAGATCAGGTCATAACCAATCCCAGTCACTGAGACCGGCAAAGACCCAATGGGGGCGATTTCCTGGAAAAGTAATCGGGCAGCAACATTTACAAACGGGTCTGATTCCGCATATAAACCATAATAAGCAGTCAACTTGGAAATATCGGTCGCATCCAGGTAATAAGGCGCGCTGAAGGAAAAAAGGATCACCTTTTTACTGCTCAACAGGCTTTGTTTTTCTGTCAAAAAACGTCGCAGTGTGGCTATTTGCGGAGAACCATCCGGTAAATCCAGGGTGGAAATAACAATCCAGGTGGCGCGCCCCAGGGCATCCGATAGATCGGCGGTCGGCAATTTATCATCTAATAACTGGTTGAGATCATCAAAGGAAAACGATGAAAGATGGCTGGGTGTCACCAAGCCGCTGGCTGCCGGTCCATATAAACGTTGGACCTCACTGTGCAGGGCATCCTTTGCCAGCAAGGGATTATCCGGGCAGGTTGTACACTGTTTGGCAGTGCGCGTATCAGTAAGGAAGACCATGTAATCAAATAGATTGGGCGGTTCTGGCAATAGAGTGGCCAGGTCTGCAGATGATGGACTGATGAGGGTGGCCGCCTGGCGCGCAATTGTAAATACATGCTCGCTGTCAGGCCCCGGTTTCGCTGGGCTGAAACCGGTCGGTTCCACATCGGTCCAATTAAAAACAGGGTAAAGGTTGAATTTGACGTTCAGAATTCGTAAAACAGACTCATCCACCCGGCTGGCAAAGGCCGTGTCTTCCCGGTAACGCTGGGCAAAAAATTCAAGTGTGCGAGTGACGCTGGTATAAGTGTCGGGTGCGTCTGATGAGACAATTTCACCCATCGACAGCAGATCATTTCCCGCCAGGAAGGCATCCCGGGCAACCAGGCGCGCAGAAAAACTCTTGAAATCAGGATCATAAAACCTGTGCACCGCCAGGTTGCCCAGATCATCACTGACGATCAAACCCCCGTTCTGCCGCCAGCCAGCCAGGGCAGGCAGCGACATTACCTGGCTGAGCGCCTGCTGGTCAAAACTGATCGGACGGGTTGTGGCTCGAATGTTACCCTGGAAACCCTGGTAGCGGATATGCGATACCAGCAGACCATCTGTGACGCTATTTTGATCGGTTGCGTTGCCTGTTACCGCAAAAAAAGGCGCTAATTCAATCGACTTCAGTTCATCCAGCGAACGGCGCACGGTTGGAATTTCCTGGTTGGCAGGCCTGTCTGACCCTCCCCGTCCGGGAAAATGCTTGGCGATCACTGCCATCCGTCCGTTTGCACCCGTGTGCATCCCCGAGATAAAGGACCGGGACATTTCACCAACCCAGTATGGATCACCGCCAAAAACCCGCGTGGTCATATCCGGGCTGACAGCCGGGTCTGGCAAAGTCAGCACATCCAGCGAAAGACCAAGATACAGATTAAAACCCAGCGTAGACAGTTCGCGTCCCATCACCGCCCCGGCCTGTTCAGCCAGGCTGCGATCCCAGGTCGCGCCAATCGCCATCTGGTCCGGGATGGGGGTCAGCCCGCTCAAGATCTGGTCATTCGGAGCGCCGCCACCTTCCTGAGAAATTCCAACAAAAAGTGGGATATAGGCATGTGGCTTCGTACTGTCCACAGGTGATTGGGCGCTGCTCAATTCCGCCTGCTGCATGGAGGTGATCAGACTGTTGGCCTGCAAGGGAGTGTTATCCGCCACAAAATTATCATTGGCAGCGCTCAGGATCACCCCGCCAATATGTTGGTTAACGATTAAATCGTAGATTTGAGATTGGGGGCCTACATCCGTACCGGTAAAACTGACCAGGAATAACTGTCCCACCTTTTCTTCAGGAGATAAACGGTTTAACAGCGCAGCTGCCGGGCCACCAGCCTGAGCCAGTACTTCCGCCGGCGAAACCAACCCCACCAAAAGACAAATCAGGCTGACCAGCGCCAACAGGCGCGCTGATAGAAGCCTTTTACTGAAAAGCTGAACTGTTTTCAACGAGGAAAATCTACGGTTGAATGAGGTCATTCCACTGATCGGGCCCAAACAGGCTCGTCCCTGGTCATTTAAAGTTTTTAAATGCTACCAGCGGATCATCCGTAAAAATACCATCCACAGCGCAGTTACGCAACCGCAGCATATCAGCCGGGTCATTAACCGTCCAAACGTGGACACGCCGGCCCAGGGCGTGCATACGCTGCACAAGTTCCGGGGTCACGTCGGTTGTATAAGGGTGTTCAGCTTCCAACCTCATAAAATATGCCGCAGTTCGCTGCAGCCAACCCTGACCTCCTTCCAGGATGAGTTGACCACAAGCCACAGACGGCAGTAAACGCCGGACTGCCACCAGGTTGAAAAAGTTAAATGATGAAAAGATAACGCGATCTTCAAGACCGTGCTTTTTTACCAACGGAGCCACTTCATTCACCAATCCATCGAAGGGAGTAGCGTAATTGGTCAGCTCAATATTGATATAAACCTTATTACCCACCGCCTCCAGCACCTCGTCCAGCAGGGGGATTTTCTCATGATGGTATTCGGCTGCTTTCCACGAACCGGCATCCAATTCTCTTAAAGCCGCCAGGGGCTGGCCCGCCACCGAACCCGTCCCATTTGTCGTCCGATCCAGGGTCTGATCATGAATGATGATCACCTGTCGATCCGCGCTAAGCTTAACGTCAAACTCGATGGCAGACGCGCCAAGTTTGACAGCCAGTTCAAAAGCTGCCATGGTATTTTCGGGGGCATGGGCCGAAGCCCCCCGGTGGGCAAAAACGATTGGTGTTGGAATATGCATAATCATGGCAATGAAATTCCGCACCCAACTAGAAAGCGCGGATGGATATCTCCGTTTTTTTATGGTTATATTAAATTTCAACAAAATAAGAATGAGCCGCCAGGTCTAAAAGTTCCCGCGACATGGCAGGTTCCAAACCACGGTATCGGGCAATATCAATAATCTGGTCGCACAAATCCCGCGGGTGCGAAGCGCGTAATTTACGATTACGTTTGATGTACCATTCCTGCAGCAGGTAAGCCAACCCCTGGTCGTTATACGTGATCTTCTTGGCTTCGGCCACGCGCTGGAAAATCTGCCGGAATTCCTCGTAGGACGGATCACTGATTTCGATTTTATGGCGCAGCCGTCGCAAAAAAGCTTCATCAACCAGGTCGCGAGGCGGCAAGTTGGTGGAAAAAACCACCAGCACATCAAAAGGAATTTCTATCTTTCGACCGGTGTGCAGCGTCAAAAAATCAACCCGGTTCTCCAGCGGAACAATCCAACGATTAAGCAAGTCGCGGGGACGAACCTGCTGGCGGCCAAAGTCGTCGATCAGTAAAATACCGCCATTGGCTTTGACCTGGAAGGGTGCCTCATAAAACTTGGATGTATCGTTAAACACCAGATCGAGGCCCGCCAGAGTTAACTCGCCTCCCACTACAATGAAAGGCCGGCGGATGTGAACCCAACGCGGATCACGCCTTTGGGAACCGCGCAGCGAACCGGTGCCATCTTCGGATCCATCTTCATCCGGGGCGCGCTGGTGATTGACCGAATCATACAGTTTGATCACCTGTCCATCCACAAACAGGGCAAACGGGATATACATATCTTGCTGTAGGATCATACTGCCAAAAGCCCGCGCCACGCTGGTCTTGCCATTTCCGGGCGGTCCATATAGGAAAATGGAAGTGCCTGAATTAAGCGCCGGCCCGAGTTGTTCAAAGGTTTCATTTGATAAAACCAACTGCGCCATCAACTGGCGCATGTGCCGCTGGGTCACCACTACACGGTGGGTTCCCTGTTTGCGAATAGACGAGTTATAAACCTCGATCGGCACGGGCGCAGGCCCGGCGTACTGGTTGCGCTCAAGCGCTTCACGAGCCCTTTCTATCCCTGCACCTGTGATGGCATATTGGTAAGAACCTTCACCCAACCCGGTCGCGGATGACTTTACTTCGACCAGTTTTTCGCGTTTAAGTGATTCCAATATTTGGTCGGTAACCCCAGCAAAGGGCAGGGCTATTTCTTCTGCCACCTTAAAGCCGGATAGATATCCTTGAAAGTACAGGATTTTAAGCGCCAGGTCTTGCAACCAAAGTGAAGACAGACCAGTATCATCCAACTTAACAATCGGTGGTGGTATAAAAACCTGGTTCGATGATGCCGGAGTGGGTCCAGCAGGATGAGATCCAATTGATTTCACTACCATATCGTTTACCTGCCTTCCATGAAGATTAAAATCAAAAATACCCGCAGTTCTGGAACAACACAGGATTATCAAGATTATAGCATGACCTGCAGCGCAAACAGCCATCCGCACTAATACTCAATACTGTTTTATTACCAGCATCACAAAAAAGGTATTTATGATTTGGAACCAAATCATCCTGATTTTGGCGCCTGAGCGAACAAAAATAGGTTTTCCGGTTTATGGTGTTTTCTATCTGGAGAAACACCCCGTGAGTAGTTACCAAAAAAGTTGAGATATGGCTGTCCATAAAAGTTCTTTCTACACGCCCATATTGGTAATTAACAATGTAGGCACAAAACAAATTGCCATTTCGGGCTTGACAATCTACCAGAATGGCTGCATAATAACGATCAGATAGGTCGTATATACTAAGAAACCTTATGAAAATATCCAAAAAGTCGGATTACGCCCTGCGAGTGCTGATGACCCTGGTCGAATCATACGGACAGGAACCCATCTCCATTCGAGAACTCGCCAAACGAAACGCAGTTCCAAAGCGCTTCCTGGAACACATCATGCTCGATCTGAAGTCCCAGGGCTGGGTCACCAGCCTGGCAGGCAAAAGCGGCGGATATGTACTTTCCCGCCGGCCCGAAGAGATCGGGATGGGACAGGTGATCCGTTACTTTGACAACCTGCTGGCACCCATCAGCTGCGTTTCGGTCAACCAGTACCAAGCCTGCAGCCAGGAAGCCACTTGCCGCTTCCGGCGCGTTTTTCTGGACGTGCGCAACACCACCGCCCGGCTGATGGACAACACTACGCTGGCCGCAGCCTTTGCCGGGCAGCCCGTCAGGCAGCAGGAAATCTTCGACGATGCGCTGATCGGCGGCGCAGGTATCTAGGTTACTTCAATAAATATTATTGCGCTTCAGCCTGAACGTGCACCCGGGCAGCGCAAAAATTTTTTACTGTTTATATACGACCATATAAATCGTTATTCAAAGGAGAATATAAAATGGCTATCGCAAATGATGTGACTGAGTTGATTGGCAACACCCCACTGGTGCGTTTGAACCGTGTGA
>CAZLJB010000175.1:0-6544 GCA_964559195.1 uncultured Anaerolinea sp.
ATTACGTTATTGAGTCACACACCTGAATATAATTCTATCACACGCAATAAGACATCAGTCCTGTCCCCGCACTTCCCAGGTTGAATTTATCTTCCCTTTCAAATACTTCAGTTTAATAAGAGATTAATTGCCACTGCCAGACTGTTTTAGACCAGGTTCTAGTGTATACTGAAGAGTATATGACCGATTACAGCCAGCATATCAATGCTGAGCGCATTCTTCAGGATGGCTGGGAGCTTTTTCAGCACAAGGGTTACCTGGGTGTCTCGATGGATGAAATTTGTTTGCATTGTGGTATTACCAAGCCCACCCTTTATTATTATTTTAAAAACAAGGAGAACCTTTTCGTGGAGGTACTCTTGCGTAGGTTACAGGGCTTTCGACTGGTAATTGAGCAGGAGGGCGATCTGGCAGATAGGTTGTCGGGTTTTGCGGCGGTCATTTTTGATAGTTTTAGCTCTGATTATTCACTGTTGGTGCGCGATCTTGAACACATAAAATCATTGGAAAACGCTCGCCGGGTCAGGGAAGCATTTTCGGTTGAACTCTTCCAGCCTATCACGGCTCTGATGAAGTCTGCAGTAGCAGCCGGTCAGATTGACGGTGACGAAAAATTCCTGGCGCAGCTATTCATGGGTATTGTCCAAAGCTATATCTCCAGAAGTCAGGAATATGATCTTGACCACCATTCCATGGCCAGAAAATTGGTGGTTTTTTTTCTAAAAGGGGCCACTTCATAGAAGAAGGATGATGCGATGTCTGATGTAATGCTTGTATATGCGGAAGTAGGTTTTAATATTTTGTATCTGGTGGTTGTGTGGTCGCTGACCTATGTCATGACCGCCCAGTTGAGCCAGGTGCCGGCAGGAAACAAAAAGGTTGCCAGTCTGTTTCGTTGGGCATTTGTGCTATTAGCTCTGGGCGACACGGGTCACGTTGGCTTTCGGATTGCGGCTTATGCGCTGGGCGGGCTGGAAAAAAATGGAGTATTGGTAGGCATCGGTGCTTTGGCAACTGCCATTACAGTCACATTTTTTTATGTGGTTTTGTTATATATTTGGAAGGAACGTTTTAATGGCAAGTTTGGGTGGTTTGAATATACCCTTTTAGCCAGTGTTCCAGTGCGGATGCTCGTGATGGCCTTCCCTCAGAATGAATGGGGCAATAGCGTTCCACCGGCAATCTGGGGGCCTTTTCGGAACTTATTCCTGGTCATACTGGGGTTGGGAGTGCTGATTTTATATATCCGCGATTCGATCCGGACGGGAGATGGGTTATTCCGCGGGATGGGGATCTGCATTTTTTTCTCTTTCCTTTTTTATGCGCCAGTCATTTTATTAGCGCGCGATTTTCCGCTGGTGGGCATGCTCATGATCCCCAAGACGATCATGTATGTAGCCATCCAAATTTTGGCTTACAGGGGTTTGTGGCAACCGCAAAAAACCCTTCAAGCGACAATCTAAATTGTTGAATTCGGTATCCTTCATTCTCCTGCCAGCCCATCGACTGGCAGGTTATTTTGTCTTACAAACATTCAGCAGGTTTTTAATTGTCAGGATTGAAAATTTCTTTCCTTATTTAGACCGCAAAACGTTCAAATCGTGTACAATCTAATTACATTAAATTCTATATGATCTGAGTGAACTCCAGCTGCCTCACTGCAAAGTGGGGGGCTGGCGCTCCCTGAGTTCAAAAGGGAGATCCCAATGCTGTACAAGGAACCGATGACCGAACGGGCGGGTTCAGAAAACCCTGCCCAATTGTGTATTCGACTGAATCTGCCGTTTGGTGATGATTTGCGCCTGTTGACCCGCGCTTTGACTCATCGCTCTTATGTCAATGAGCATCCAGATGTGATTGCGGACAATGAGCGCCTGGAATTTCTAGGGGACGCAGTTCTGGATTTTGTTGTCGGCGCTTGGGTTTATAACCATTTTCCCGAAATGGCAGAAGGGGAATTGACCCGTATGCGATCGGCGCTGGTCCGCACCGAAACACTGGCTGCGTTTTCTCGCCAGTTAAATTTGGGACAGGCCATGCGTCTTGGACGCGGTGAATTACAGGGTGGTGGCCGTGACAGGGATATTCTCTTGTGCGCCACTTTTGAGGCGCTGATTGGTGCTATCTATCAGCGTCGAGGACTCGAAGTGGCTCGAGAGTTTGCATTGCCATTGCTTGAGCCTATGGCAGAAATCGTATTGTCTCAAATGCAGATGATTGATCCAAAGTCACGTTTACAAGAGTATACCCAGTCCAGGGGTTGGGGCATACCGAGATATGCCACCTCAAAAACTGAAGGCCCGGATCATGCCAGAGTTTTTATGATCGAAGTTTATGTAAATGCAAAACCCATTGGAAACGGCAGCGGCCCATCCAAGCACGCCGCTCAACTTTCAGCCGCGCAAAGTGCCATGGAAAATATCGCCATGCTGGATCCGGATTTGGCTGAAATATAAAAATTTTACGGCAGGCGTGTGAGACATAACCAACTGTTTGCTGTGGACTATGTCTCACACGCTTGATTTATTACAGGAAAGAACTTTTTAGAAATGCCCTTACGCTTAAAATCTCTCGAACTACACGGTTACAAAACATTTGCTTCGCGCACATTGTTTGATTTTGCCGATGGTATTACTGCCATTGTCGGCCCAAACGGTTCAGGCAAATCCAACTTTGCTGATTCTTTGCGTTGGGTTCTGGGGGAACAATCCTTTAACTTATTACGCGCGAAAAAAACAGAAGACATGATCTTTTCGGGGTCTGAACATCGCACCCGTGCAGGCATGGCCTCGGTCACGATCACCTTTGACAATGCTTCCGGCTGGCTGCCAGTGGATTTTAGCGAGGTGGCTGTAACACGCCGTGCCTATCGCGATGGTCACAACGAATATCTTCTGAATGGTCAGAATGTCCGCTTGAAGGATATCAATGAGCTCCTGTCACAGTCTGGTCTGTCGGAGCGTACCTATACCATCCTGGGGCAGGGTATGGTGGATGCCTCGCTGGCATTAAAAGCGGATGAACGGCGTCGCTTGTTTGAGGAAGCCGCCGGAATTGGGTTGTACCGCTCACGCCGTGAAGAATCCCTCCGGCGGTTGGAAAACACCGAGCGAAATCTGGAACGCGTTTTGGATATCCTATCCGAGTTGGAACCTCGTTTGCGAGGTCTCGAACGACAGGCTAAACGCGCCCAGGATTACCTGCAAATCCAGGCTGATTTGAAGTTTGTCTTGCGCGAGTGGTATGGTTATCACTGGCATCGATCGCAAAAGGATTTAACTGAGGCGCAGACCAATGCACGCCAGCAGGAAAAGAAGCTGGCTGAAGCGCGCCAGAATTTTCATGATCTGACCAATGGTTTCAGTGTGACACGTGCCAGGTTGATTGACCTGCGCACACGTTTAAATGAATGGCACCGGCAGTCTGCTGGCTTACACAATCAAAGCGAAGCAATCAGCCGCGAATTGGCAGTTCTGGATGAGCGTAGGCGCTCCTTGACCGAGAGCCGTGCCAACACTGTTTCGGAACAGCAGCGCCTTAAGGATGAAGAGCGTGCCGCTATCGAACGGGTGGAAGAATCCAGGCTTGAATTCGAACGAACCCAGGCTGAAGTTGAAGATGCCAGGGCACAGGAAGCTACTGCCAAGTCTGCCCTGACGGCGCGTCAATTTGAGCGCGCCGGGGTGGAACAAAAGTTGAACACAGCCCGCCAAAATCTTAATAATTTAAACTCTCGCCGGGCCAATCACCAGGCGCATTTGAACGAACTCAAAAATCGGATTGATGCGCAGCGCGAAAAACTCAAGTCGGCCGATATCGTGATCGCCACGGCCGATGAAACTTTTCGGTCCGCGCAGAAGAAACTGGTCAGTGTCCAGAAAAGTCGTCAGCAGACCGAAACAGCTTTTCATCAAGCCGAGACAGACTTGCTTGCCCTGCGCCAAAAATCTACTGAGCTCGAAGCCACCCGCCGGACCCGCCAGGATGAACGGAACGTGAAGGCTGGGGAACAAACTAGGCTGCAGGCTCAATTGGATGTGCTTGATCAGGCCGAGAAATCGCTCTCCGGGTTTGCGGATGGGGCGCGCTTCTTGTTGGAAGCCGCTAGAAAATCCCAGATCACCGGGACTCAGGGTTTATTGTCGACTGCCCTGGACGTTCCGGCGCTTTATGAAACCGCCATTGCTGCCGCACTTGGTGATGCCTTCGATGTGATTGTGGTGGAATCTGGCAGGGGTCTGGATGATGTTCTCGAACTGCTGGAAAAATCTGCTGGCCGGGCTGTTATTCTTCCGCTTGGGATTACTACTTCAGCAATCCCCGTCAAAATTCCTGGTGATGAATCGGTAATCGGATTTGCATCTGCCTTGATCAATACAAAGGCTGAATTGCGTCCGGCGGTTGAAGCCTTGTTGGGTGCGACTGTGGTTGTCAAGGATCGCCTGGCGGCTCGCCGGCTTTGGGCTCAATCTCCGAATCTGCGCTTTGTCACCCTGGCCGGGGAGGTTTTTCGCCCGGATGGTTTAATCGCTGCCGGACGTGAAACCCGCGCTTCTGCCTTGAGCCGGCCGCGTGAAAAACGCGAATTGACCGAGCGGCTTGAAAAGGCGGTTCTTTCTCTCAATAGCTTGATTGAAACCCTGACCGGACTGACCACAGAATTGACCAGTTTACAAAAAGAGATTGTTTCGCGAGAAGACGCCATCCGTCAGGTGCGCAAGGTTTTAAATGAGGCCAATACCCTCGAGCAGCAAGCCTCTCTGGCCCTCGAGTCCGCCAGACGCCAGCGTGACTTTCAAGCGGGTCAGAAGGAGTCCCTCACAAAAGAGGTGGCGGTTTCGGAGCATGATCGAACTGAAACCACCTTGATGTTGGAAGATGTTGAAGAGAAGCTGGCTGACGCGCAAGATGCGCTGCGTAAATTAAATGGGCAAATGGCAGGTCTGACCCTGGATGAATTGACCTCGCAAGTAACCTATTGGGGTGCAAGGGTTTCCGTGTCACAGCGAACGGTCAATGATGCGCACGCGCGCCAGTCTGACCGTGAGCAAGTGCTCGAGCGTGTTCGGAAACAACAGTCGGCGGCGCAAGAGCGTGAGGGCAGCCTGGATGGCTCCTTTATCCAATTGGATGAAGGCAAGACCGCTTTACAGTTGCGGGAAAAAGGATTGCATGAACAGATCGAAGCTCTGCGTGTCCTGATTGATCCGGCGGAAGCTGATTTGGCAGAAGCCGAAAAACAAGAAATTGCCTTACAGGACCAGGAAGTCAATGCTCAACGTGCCCTGGCTAGCGTGGAACGGGTTCATTCGCAGATGCAAATTGAATTGAACCGCAAACAAGAAGCGCTTGAAAGCCTTAAACGGCGGGTTGAAGAAGATTTTGGTCTGGTTCAGTTTGAATACGACGCCCCCATTACCGGTGCTGTTCCGTTGCCTCTGGGTGATATGGTTGAGACATTACCCTATGTAACCGTGCTCTCGCCAGATCTGGAAGAAAACTTGATGCAAAAGCGCGCTCAGATTCGCCGCATGGGTGCGGTTAACATGGAAGCCCAGCAGGAGTATGAATCGGTCAAGGAACGCTTCGAGTTCATGACAGCCCAGGTGGCAGATCTCAAGCAGGCAGAATCTGATTTGAGAGAAGTGATTGCTGAACTGGATGAGCTTACTAAAAGAGAATTTAACAAAACATTTGAAGCAGTTGCGATTGAGTTCAAATCGATTTTCACCCGCTTATTTGGAGGTGGCTCGGCACGGCTGGTGTTGACGGATCCGGAACACCTGACAGAAACCGGAATTGATATCGAGGCCAGGTTGCCTGGGCGCCGGGAGCAGGGGCTTTCGCTTCTATCGGGTGGTGAGCGTTCTTTGACCGCGATTTCGTTGGTTTTTGCCCTGCTCAAAGTATCGCCAACCCCGGTCTGCGTGATGGATGAAGTTGATGCCATGCTGGATGAAGCCAATGTAGGGCGCTTTCGCGATCTGTTGGATGAACTCAGTAAATCGACCCAGTTCATTGTGGTTACTCACAATCGCAATACCGTCCAGGTGGCCAATGTGATTTATGGGATTACTATGGGACGGGATTCCGCGAGTCAGCAAATCTCGCTTAAATTGGATGAGGTGAGCGACGAAATACTTGGAAATCGCGCTTAGCGACACAGACCGTTGCCCAACTTGACGATGTCTGACATGGTCAAAGTTAACATAGTAAAAAAAGCGCTCCTCTTTATCAGAGCAGCGCTTTTTGTTGTGCATTTCAAAAATAATGTTTACTGTCCTGTACCGCTTGGCAAGGCCGGGGTGGTTGGGACAATTGTTTTCCACAGATCATAAACCTGAACAGCAGATTTATCGCGCAAGGCTTTCAGAAAATCATTGAAGGCCGTTTGCTTGTTGGTAGTGACCTGTTGATCGGTTAATGGGCGATTTTCATGCCCAATTACCTGGATAATATGGAAACCGAAGTCGCTTTTAACTGGTGCGCTTATCTCTCCAACTTTCAGAGAAAAGGCTGCTTCTTCAAAGGGAGCAACCATTGC
>CAZLJB010000176.1:0-6542 GCA_964559195.1 uncultured Anaerolinea sp.
TTTCGCGGGTGCGCAAGTATTCATCCAGTACCTGCCCAACACCATCGGGCAGGGAACGTACGCGGTGCGGGCCGAAGCCCAAGGATCGCCCGCCCCCGATTCCGGTTAGCTGGCTGACGACTTCGCGCAAGCGATCGATCGGTGCAATAGGTGAAGCCAGCCGCAGAACATACGAGATCAAGCGTCCGATTGCTTCAGAAACCGCGGCGGTGTCAGACCCGGCTTTGGAAGTATTGACGAACACCTCAAAAGGTTGGTTGCCGCCGTTGGCATTAACGGTCACGAAGGCCTTGCCCAGGGGTGTATCAACGTTATAGGTCGTTCCATGCAGGGTGCGTGGGCGGGGTTTCTTGGTATCGTGCCAGACCACCTTTTGTTCATAGCCTGCAGCCAGGTTCTTTTCAGTCTGTGCATCAGCTTGTTTTTTATCGGCGGTGGCGTGTGTTTCCAGCACAACTTTATCGCGGGAGCCAGTTACATAGACAGTGATACCTTTGGCGCCCAGTTCCCACGCCAGCATGTATGCTCGTGATACGTCCTGTTCGGTGGCGCCTTCTGGGAAGTTGATTGTTTTGGAAATAGAGTTATCAACGAACGCTTGCAAAGCGCCGGCCATGCGGACGTGCTCTTCAGCACTAACATCTCCTGCGGTGACAAAGACACGGCGAATATTTTCGGGGACAGAAGACACATTCTGGCAGTTGCCATGTTTCATGACTTCTTCAAAAATAGACTGGCGAGCAAGATCATCAATCCCGGCTTTTTCCAGTGCTTTTTCAAAAGATGGTGAGCCATAGGTTAGTTTTAGATCTTTGCCATTATCGTTGACGTGACGGATATAGGCCAGCGCAAAGACAGGTTCGCAACCATATCCTTCACAACCTGCCACGGTTGCAATGGTCCCTGTCGGGGCTACTGTTGTTTGGGCAGCATTTCGGATGCCATATTTCAGGATGTCACTGGTAATGGTTTCCCAATCCAGTTTGGGCCGTCGCCAGTTGCCAACATAAGGGCTGAGAGGGGTGGGTGGGCTCCACTTTAGATTTTGCGGATCATAGATTGAACCACTGATGGCCGGGAAGGCTCCGCGTGTGTTAGCCATTTCGATTGAGGTTTGCATGCTGTGATAACGTACAAATTCCATTACTTGAGATGCAAACTCCTGTCCGTCTGGCGAGCCATAGCGCACTCCCACGTGATACATCAGGTCGGCCAGACCCATAATACCCAATCCGATCCGGCGGGCACGATGCGCGGCTTCTTTTAGCTGTGGTACTGCCGGAACGTAAGCATTTGCCTCGACCACATCGTCCAAGAAAATGGTTGAAAGCTTTACGCTCTGGCTCAGGCCTTCCCAGTCTACGGTTCCATCCTGTCCAAGGTGTTGCGCCAGATTTACAGAACCAAGACAGCAGTTTTCGTATGGGCCAAGCCACTGTTCTCCGCAAGGGTTTGTTGATTCGAGCGGGTAAAGATGCGGAACCGGGTTCTGGCGGTTGGCCGCGTCAAGGAATAAAACGCCAGGTTCGCCGTTATGATGCGCCTGCTTGACGATTTGATTAAAAATGTCACGCGCGCGCACTGTCTTGTAGACCTTCACGCCAATTCCCTTTTCGCGAGCCTGATCAATAGTGCCTCTAAAGCCGCGATACTCGGGGGATGAGATATCCGGGAAGATCAAGTCCCAGTTTTTATCGTCTCTGACAGCCTGCATAAAAGCATCCGTGATGCCCACGGAGAGATTGAAATTGGTGATAGCGTTTTCGCTGATCTTGGACGAGATGAATTCTTCCACATCCGGGTGATCCACCCGCAGTACACCCATATTGGCACCACGCCGGGTTCCACCCTGGGCAATTTCGCCAAAAGCATGATCATAGACACGCAGGAAGCCCACCGGCCCGGTTGCCTGTCCAGAGGATGATTTTACCAACCCACCCTTAGGGCGCAGTCGTGAGAAGGAGAATCCGTTTCCGCCTCCGGTCTGTTGGATTAAGGCTGCATCCCGTAAAGATTGAAAAATCCCGGCCGTGTCACGGCCCATATCGTCGGTGATTGGGAGTACAAAACAGGCGGCCAGTTGTCCAAGTGGTGTTCCTGCGCCTGTAAAAGTTGGCGAGTTGGGGAAAAACTTCTTGCTAGTTAATAAAATGTAAAACTCGCGGGCACGTGTCAGTGGGTCGCTGTCCCAGGCCTCTTCAACCTTGGAGACATGATAGGCAACCCGCCAAAACATTTCTTCCACGCTTTCGGCCGGTTTTCCATCATCGCCCCGGCGCACGTAACGGCGTTCAAGTACCTGGCGGGCATTTTCTGTAAGATTGATTTTGGGTAAATCTTCTGGTATTGATGGGGTGGGTAAAATACCGTGTTTGGAAACAGTTACACTAGTTACCATATTCGTTCTCCTGTAATATATGTTTAAGAATAAAGGGGATAATTACGATTCAAGCAGGCGATCGATCTCACTGCGCAGGGCGTGTAAGTCGTCGAGTCGAAGATAAACAATTGCATAACGGATATAAGCGATGTGATCCATTTCTTTTAGCCCATTGATTACTATATCCCCCACAATGCGCGAAGAAACCTCGGCTTTACCCATTTTTTGTAATTCAGATTCCACCTGCCCCACCAGTCTTTCAATATCTGCGGCAGAGACAGGCCGTTTGGCGCATGAAATACGAATACCTCGTGCTAATTTTTCGCGATCGAACTCTTCGCGGGTACCATCCTGTTTGATTAAGAGTGGAGTTGATAGGATTGGTCGTTCATAAGAACTGAAGCGCTGTCCGCAGCTTAAACACTCCCGTCGCCGCCTGATTCCGCCGTGGCTGTCGTGGGTAGTATCGACTACTTTTGATTCATGATGCTGGCAATACGGACAACGCATAAGCCTCCTTGCTTGTATTTGACCATTGAGTGTGCTAAGGATTGAAGAAAAAGTCAGGAAATCGAAAAACAATCATTTTGTGGATATACATCCGATCCTGTACCACTTGCAATCAACCCGGTTAATTAATTTTGGCAGCCGTTGTTTCCCAATCACATAAACCGGGGTCTAAAACAAAAAAAATTCTTCCACATCTGGCACCCAGATGTGGAAACACCTGTGGTGTATAGAACAAATGTTGCCGCCAGATATGGCAAAAAGAATTTTTCTTCCCCCTGCCTGTGGTGTATTAAAAAAGATTTTAGCATAATTGCAGTTGCGATACAAGAGTACTGACGGGTGATTTACCTTAAAAAACTATCGATGGAACCCTGGTGCTTTTATGCAGTTGGATGATGCATCCAAAATTCTTCTCTTTCGTATCTTTCAATTCAAAATGAGAATATCTGATCCTGGTTTCATCTACGCCCAACTGACATATAATGATAATATGCCAGCCCGCTTGCGTTTGAACTACCGGATGCTGCCAATTCTGGTGGTCGTGCTGATTATTCTACAAGTTATCGATCCGGCCATTGCCTGGAAAACTCTGCTGGTTTTTCTGGGGGGAGCCTGGCTGCTAGGTTGGGTTTGGGCCTATGGATTGGCAAAGGGGCTGAAATTTACTCGTGAAATGCGTTACGGTTGGGCACAGGTTGGCGATGAATTGGAAGAGCGCTTCACGATTTATAACGATTCAATGTTTCCGGCTACCTGGTTGGAAATTACAGACTACTCTAATTTACCTGATTATCATGCTTCGTTTGCCACCCTGGTTGGAGGCAAGAGCACCAGTGAATTGACCACGCATGGACGTTGTGCCCGGCGCGGTTTGTATACCCTGGGTGCCACCAGTTTGCAAAGTGGCGATCCTTTGGGAATTTACTCTATCCAGATCAATGATCCCGGGCGGCAAACTTTATTGGTGCTGCCACCGGTTATACCGCTGCCGCCGATTTCTGTCACGCCTGGTGGTTTTTGGGGAGACGGAAGGCCTCGAAATCAGACCCCGGAACAAAGTGTTGGTGCAGCCGGGGTGCGGGAATATCAACCAGGCGATGCGTTACGAATGATCCACTGGCCAACCAGCGCTAAACACGATAAAACCTTTGTGCGTTTGCTGGAAGGAACACCGGCGGCCGATTGGTGGATCGTGCTGGATCTGGATGGCGCGGTCCAGATTGGGGCTGGTTGGGATTCCAGCGAAGAGCATGCGGTCATTCTGGCCGCTTCGCTTGTAGACAGGGGCTTGCGCAGTCGTATAGCAGTCGGGTTGGCGGTAAATGGAGAGCAGCCGTCCTGGCAGACTCCGAGCTCCAACCCGGATCAGCGTTGGGGCTTGCTGCGTAGCCTGGCCCTGGCGCGGACGGGAACTTTAAATCTACAACAATTTCTGGAGCGCAGCGCTGGCTCTTTTGGCAGGCAATCCAGCCTGGTAATCATTACTTCAAATATTGAGCCAGCCTGGAGTGGGTCATTGGCAGAACTCCAGTGGCGCGGAAGCGTGGTTCCAACCATCATGCTGTTGGAGCCTGCTTCCTTTGGTGGTACGGCTAGCGCATTTGGTCTTGCCTCCCAATTGCAGCACATGGGTCTTGCCTGCCACATTATCACGCGTGATTTGCTCAATCGTCCAGAAGCCCATCCCGGTCAGGCAGGGCGCTGGGAATGGCATATTTCGGCCACTGGCAAGGCTATTCCAATTCACAAACCGGCTGAAAGCGGCTGGAGAAAGCTGGCTTGATGCCGGCGCCGGCGCGTACAACAGCCAGGCTGGTGCTGCTGTTCCTGGCCATTACCGGCCTGGTAATTGGCCTGGGAACGATCGTGCGTGGGGCCGAGATCAGTGTTTTTATGCCGGCTGCCTTTTTGGCGGCAGGCCTGGGCTGGGGTCTGGGGCGAACCTGCCTGCGAGCCTGGCCGGGGTTGGCAGGACTTTTACTTTTGGGTGGCATCCTGCTGTGGGGCTGGACTGCGCAGTCGGGTTCTGGGGCGTTGTTATTCCTGATCTCCATTGGTTTGTTCCAATTCAAGAATTTCCTATTTTTGCATGGTTACCACCCCTTGCTCTTTACTGGCAGTGCGGCGGATGCCCAGTCCGCCCTGCTGGGACTTCTAGCCCAATCGGCCGCACTGTTGGCACGCCTGGAAGCCTGGCTGACTGGACTACGGGCTGGTGTAGACGTCAATGACCCGGTTGTGCGTGTGCTGGTCTGGAGTATGCTGTTGTGGGTGTTGGCTGCCTGGGCCGGGTGGTCAGTAGCGCGTGGCCGGGTACTGACAGGATTGCTGCCTGGTTTAGTGATACTGGCTGCCGTTACCAGGTACACCAATGCCCAGATCAATGCTTTATGGTTGATGACCTGCAGCCTGCTGGCATTGATGAGCCTGGCGCGTTTCGATGCCAACTTGAGTCACTGGCTCAATGACGGCTTGGATTATGCTGAGTTGATCATCAGCAATACCCTGCTAACAGCACTGCTCCTGGTCATGACGCTCTCAATTTTGGGGTGGATGCTCCCCAGGCTTTCGGTTAAGGATTTCCTGGAATCTTTTCGACACCAGGATGTTTCTGAAAATCAGGCGGCTCGTTCCCTTGGTCTGGAAGCAGTCCAGCAGCAGACTAACCGCCCACCATCTACCCAGGTTTTAATTCGCCCACCTGGTTTGCCAAACGGTCATTTGTTGGGCAGCGGTCCGGAGCTTTCCCAGGATGTGGTTTTCACGGTTAGCACGGGTGAACTACCACCTGTTCTCATTACTCATGAACAAACTGCTGTTCCACGCCATTACTGGCGTAGTTTTAATTTTGATGTTTATACTGGTTCCGGTTGGGTTTCATCCTCTGTCGAGAGTGTTCAAATCCAGGCAGGGCGGCCAATCTACGATTCTGCCCCATCAGGGTACAGCTTGTTAAAACAGAGCCTGGTGTTGAAACATGCTGGTTCAGGCAGCCTGTTTTGGAGTGGGGTTTTGAACAGCTCCAGCGCATCCTTTGTGGCTGCCTGGCGTACCCCTGTTGGGCAATCCTATCCTGAGGCGGTTGATCCGCTGCGTGGGGCCGATCTTTTTGGCGCAACCCAGGACACTTCTGTTTACCAGGTGGAGTCGTATATTTTGCAGGTCAGCAACGAACAGTTGAACGCTGCTGGCCGGGAAACTCCAGATTTCATCCAGCAGCGTTATACCAGGCTGCCTGTCGGTGTGCCTGAGAGGGTCTATGCCCTGGCGCGCGATTTAACCTCCACGTCGCCTACCCCCTACGCTGAAGCCCGGGCGATAGAAACATTTTTACGCAAGAACTACCCATATTCCCTTCAGGTTGGTCTACCGCCGGCTGGCAGGGATGTGGCCGATTATTTTTTGTTTGATCTCAAGAAGGGCTATTGTGATTATTATGCCACCGCCATGGTTGTGCTGGCTCGTTCCGTGGGATTGCCAGCCAGGTTGGTGACTGGTTATGCCAGTGGAACATACAATTCCAGGTTGGCAGAGTACACTGTCAGTGCTGCAGATGCGCATGCATGGGTGGAAATATATTTTTCGGGCCTCGGCTGGGTGGAATTTGAGCCTACTGCTGCCCAGCCAGAGTTCAGTCACCCCGCCCGGTTAA
>CAZLJB010000177.1:0-6536 GCA_964559195.1 uncultured Anaerolinea sp.
GCCGTTACTACAAGAACATTTCTTGAGTTATGGAAGATGTCTAATATCTCCGAAAAAACGCCAGGATTTGTATCTGGAATCTTTCATAGTGCTTTCCCCAAAAATAAATAGCATTGGCGAGCAGGGAAATGAGGGGTCCCGGGTGAAATGGGGGCGGCCATGCTTCAACCAGAAGGGTTCCAGACACCTGCCAAAAAAACCGCAAAATCGACCGGATTGAAGCTTCGTAACCCTGATATAATAGCAATTTGTGCAAAATTCAGGTGTTGAATATTGAATGTTCAAGGAGAACGTTGAATGTCGAAAGCGAACTTAATTTCCCCCTACGGGGGCAAACTGGTCAACCTGGTTGTCACCGGTGCTGAGCGAGACGAGCTGCTCGCCCACGCGGCAAAACTACCATCCATTAAAATTACCATGCGTAACCTGTGCGACCTGGAACTGCTTGCCACCGGCGGTTTCTCGCCGTTGAATACCTTCATGGGCAAAGCCGACTACGAGCGCGTTCTACATGAGATGCGCCTGGCGGATGGCACCCTCTGGCCGCTGCCCATCACCCTCACCGCAGATCCCAAGGAACTCCCGACGGTTGGCGAAGATGTCGTCCTGCGCAACAGCAACAATGATGTAATCGCCATCCTGACCCTGGATGAGGTCTATCATTGGGATGCCGACAAAGAAGCCGCGCTGGCATACGGCTCAACGGATTCAAAACACCCCATGATCTCAGAAATGGGCCGCTGGGGCAAAGTGTGCATCTCCGGGCCGCTCAAGGTCATCAACCTGCCCAAATATTACGATTTCACCGAACTGCGCCGCACCCCGGCTGAAGTACGCGAAATGCTGGAAGGCATGGGCAACGATAACGTCGTCGCTTTCCAGACCCGCAACCCATTGCATCGCATCCATGAAGAACTGACCAAGCGCGCTGCCGCCCAGGTCAAGGGCTCTCTGATCATTCACCCCGTGGTGGGCATGACCAAACCCGGTGATGTCGATCATTACACGCGCGTGCGCATCTACAAGGCCCTGGTCGAAAACTATTACGATAAAAACAGCACCACCCTCAGCCTGCTGCCGCTGGCCATGCGCATGGCCGGCCCCAAAGAAGCCGTGCTGCACGCTCTCATCCGCCGCAACCATGGCGCCAATCATTTTATCGTTGGCCGCGACCACGCTGGGCCCGGAAAAGATTCCACCGGCAAACTGTTTTATGGCCCCTATGATGCCCAGGATATGATGAAGCAGTACGAGGCTGAGATCGGAGTCAGGATGATCCCGTTCGAAGAACTGCTCTACCTGCCGGACGAAAACCGCTACGTGGAAGCCCGCGATGTACCTCAAGGCGCCAATGTGCTCAACATCTCCGGCACCCAGGTGCGCGATGATTACCTGGCCAAGGGCAAGTTGCTGCCAGAATGGTTCACTCGCCCTGAAACCGCCGAAATCCTGCGGGAAATGTACCCTCCACGCAACAAGGTAGGCTACTGCATCTGGTTCACCGGCCTGAGCGGTTCTGGAAAATCAGCCACCACCCAGGTGTTGACCTCCCTGCTGCTCGAACGCGGGCGCGAAGTGGCCATCCTGGACGGTGATGTAGTTCGCACCCACCTTTCGAAGGGTCTGGGATTCTCCAAGGAGGACCGCGACACCAACATCCTGCGCATTGGCTTCGTGGCCGGTGAAATCGTCCACGCCGGCGGCACTGTCATTTGCGCCGCCATCAGCCCCTACCGCGCCACCCGTGAAGAAGCCCGCAAGATGGTTGGAGAAAACTTTATCGAGATTTTCATGGATACAGCCGTGGAAGTCTGCGAACAACGTGACGTCAAGGGCTTGTATGCCAAAGCCCGCCAGGCCATGATCGATGGCAAGCCAATGGGCTTCACCGGCGTCGATGATCCGTATGAAGCTCCAGTTTCGCCAGAAATCAGCCTGCAAGGCTCTGGTGTGACCCCGGAAGAAAATGCCCGCAAGATTATTGCCTATCTTGAAGAGCAAGGTTACCTGCTGGCCTGATCCAAACCTGTCCACCCGGCAGCCTCCCCCCAGAGGAAGGCTGCCGGCGCAGGTTTTTCAACATGTCCACGCGCTTTGCACGTTTCACTTTTCCATGCATACTGGCCATACTCGCGTTCGGCGCGATGGCAGTTTTGTATATTTCCACACCCGTCGGGGCTGGCCTGGCCAATGATTCTGTCGCTTATATCGCCGGAGCGCGCTCCATCCTGCAGGGCAAAGGCTATAGCGACATCTGGCTGGATAGCTCCCTCGAGCCGGTCACGCATTACCCCCCGCTTCTATCGCTAAGTCTATCCGCGTTTGGGTTGGCAGGCATCGACCCGCTGCGCGGCGCCCGCATCTTGAATATCCTGCTATTCGGCGCAAGCACTGTCCTGCTGGGGCTGCTGGGCTGGCGTCTGACCCGTTCCAAACCGGCCGGTTTGTGGCTGGCAGCGCTTTTTATGCTGAACGCCTCCATGCTCAGAATTTATGTTTTTGCCATGAGCGAGCCGCTCTTTTTATGCCTGAGCCTGCTGGCCTTTCTCAGCCTGGATCGCCATTTGGCCAGCTCTGACCCGGCAAAAAAAAAGATCTGGCTGGTGCTGGCAGGTCTATGCGCCGGGTTGGCGTCCCTGGCTCGCTATTCCGGGCTGGCACTGCTGCCAACCTTTGGCATTGTTTTATTTCTTTTTTCTGAAACCCGGGCGGCCTGGCAGAAAACCTGGCCAACCCGGCTGGCCAGGATTGGTCTTTTCCTGGCAGGCGCCCTGCCTCCCATTCTGGCCTGGATCATACGAAACAAGCTGGCCGCAGGCAACGCCACCAACCGGACTTTTCAATATCACCCGATTACATCCGATAACATCCAACCAGGTTTTTATAATATTTCCCAATTCCTGATGCCAGTCGAAACCTGGCGCCAGATCCTGGCCAAAACCGGCCTGCTGGAAGGCTTGCTGGCCATCCTTGGCCTGGGCCTGCTGGGCTGGCTGATTTACCAGGGCTGGAATAGCCTCAGGCAACCCACTCTCACCGTGCCGGATGTCTTGAGCCTTACAAACATCCTTTACATATTTGCATATCTTGGCGCGATCTTATTTTCAATCAGCTTTTTCGATGCCAGCACCAAATTTCAAGTTCGCATCCTGGCACCGCTGTATGTCTCATGCCTGTTGTTGTGGGTTGGTCTGGGCGCCTGGTTATGGAAAAGGAAAAACCGGACAGCCCGGGTGGCCGTCGTAGCCCTGCTGGCTGCCAGCCTGGCACTTTCGGCCTACGCCGAAGCCCGCGCGCTGGCTGAGTTCAGCACCTCCGGCCAGGGCTATGCTTCCTGGAAATGGCACGACTCGCTGGTGATGACCAGCCTGAGGAACCTGCCGGCTGGAACAGCCATCTACACCAATACCCCCCCGGCTGTTTACCTGGTCACCGGGCGCGCCAGCCGCGTGCTGCCCAGCCCTATCGACCCGGTCGACAACCAGCTCCGCAGCGATTACCAACAAAACGTGCAGCAAATGCGCACTGACCTGCTGACCGGCCAGGCGGTCCTGGCTTTGTTCGATATATCCAACCTGGAAGATGCGCAGGGCACACAGGATATCCAATCCATGGTCAACGGGCTGACCATCTTACAAAAAGCCCAGGGCAATATTTTGTATGGAAAACCATAATTGATAAGGGCCCGGCAAAACTGGGACCTTACAGGAGATAACATGCCAAAAATTCAAGAGAAGTTTGATCTGACCGGCCGCGTGGCGGTGGTCACGGGTGGGGGTGGGCTGCTCGGACACGAATTTTGCAAGACCCTGGCTGAAGCCGGCGCTGCGGTCGTGACTGCCGATCTGAACATGGAGCATGCGCTCAGATCAGCAAAACTCTTGCTCGAAGCCGGGCTGACCACCTTCCCCTTTCAACTCGATATCACCAGTAAAGAATCGACGCTTGCGCTGGTCGCCGAAACGTTGAAACAATATGGGCGCATCGACATACTGGTCAACTGCGCAGCGCTTGACCCCAAATTCGATCCGGATGCAGCCGCCAAAGGCATTGCGCCGGGCGCGTTTGAAGATTACCCCCTTGAAATGTGGAATGATGCCCTGAATGTCAACCTGACCGGTATCTTTCTGATCACCCAGGCCTGTGTCAAACAAATGATTGCCCAGGGCAAAAAAGGCAGTATCATCAACATCTGTTCCACCTATGGTCTGAATGGACCGGACCAGCGTATTTACATTAAAGATGGCAAACGCGTGGCCTACAAACCGGTTTATTACACCACCACCAAGGCTGGAGTGATGGGTTTCACCAAGTACCTGGCGGCTTATTATGCCGGAACTGAGATACGCGTCAACGCCCTGACCCCGGGCGGCGTGTATAACAATCACGAAGAATACTTCGTCAAGAATTATTCTGCCAAGACCATCATGGGACGCATGGCCAACAAAGATGAAATGAACGGCGCGCTGCTGTTTCTGGCATCCGAAGCCTCGTCCTATATGACCGGCAACAACGTCGTCGTCGATGGTGGCTGGACAGCCTGGTAATTGGGCTGTCCGCGTTTCGCAAAAGCAAATCCTGACCGGCTAAAAGCTGCTCTCAGAACTTCCTATCAACCAGCACCCATCACCCGCTTCACCAATCCAGCCAATGACAGAAATTCTCGCCATCATCCCCGCGCGAGGTGGCTCAAAAGGCATACCGCGCAAAAATATTCGAAACTTCTCAGGCTATCCGTTGATATCCTGGAGCATCGCGGCCGGTTTAAAATCTGAATTCGTCACCCGCGTGATCGTCAGCACGGATGACGAACAGATCGCCGCCGTTGGCCGCGAGTGGGGCGCAGAGACACCCTTTCTCCGTCCCAACGAATTTGCCCAGGACAATACCACGGATCTGCCCGTTTTCGTGCATGCGCTCCAGTGGCTGGCTGAAAATGAAAACTACAAACCGGATGTCGTTGTCCAATTAAGACCAACCTCGCCCATCCGCCCCAGGACCTGCGTCGATGATGCCATCCGCATCCTGCTGCAAAACAGCGAAGCCGAATCGGTGCGCGGCGTGGTACCTGCCGGGCAAAATCCACATAAAATGTGGCGATTGGATGCCGGTCTGCAAGCCCCCATGAAAAACCTGCTGGATGTGCCCGGCCTTGAAGAACCCTTCAATGCCCCGCGCCAGATCCTGCCCAATATCTTCTGGCAAACCGGGCATATTGATGCCATCCGTCCAGCCGCCATTGCCAGCGGTTCGATGAGTGGCAGGAATATCTTCCCGCTTTTGATCGACCCGAAATTTACGGTGGATCTGGATAACCTGAATGACTGGATGCGCGCCGAATGGCTGGTTGCCTTTGGCGGCCTGGAAATGGTTTGGCCTGGCCACCCAAGGCGCCCCATGCCCAAAAACCCCAGCTTACTTGTGCTCGATTTCGATGGTGTGGTCACCGATAACCGCGTCTGGGTGAACGAGACTGGCCAGGAAATGGTGGCTGCCAATCGCGGCGACAGCCTGATCATGGCGAAATTAAAGCAATCCGGTACCGAGGTGATGATCTTATCCTCTGAAATTAACCCTGTCGTGGCAGCGCGCGCGCGCAAGATGAACGTGGAAGCCATCCAGGGGGTTGGGCTGAATGACAAACGCGCCGTCCTGGAAGGTTTTCTCAAAGAGCGAAACATTGACCCGGCCCAGGTTATTTATATCGGTAATGATATAAATGACCTGCCCTGCTTTGAGCTGGTGGGTTGGGGTGTGGCAGTGGCCGATGCACAACCAGAAGTCAGCCGCGCCGCTGATTTTGTGACCGTCAAGGCCGGCGGTCACGGCGCAGTCCGTGAAATCTGTGATTTGATACTGTCAGCAAAACAATAATTTTTAAAATCCTCGCATCAAACTACTGGCAAATGCTTTACCAGGCCTGCCAGGCCAAAATACCAGTCGACCAATAGGAGTAAGAATGACTCGTGAAATAAAACTCGGAAAAAAACTCGTCGGTGACGGGCATCCTGTTTATGTCATCGCCGAAATTGGCATCAATCACAACGGCGACCTTGATATCGCCAAAAAAATGATTGAAGCCGCCGTGCATGCCGGCGCGGATGCGGTCAAATTCCAGAAGCGCACCCCTGAGGTCTGCACCCCGCTCGAACAACAAAAACAAATGCGTGAGACTCCCTGGGGCTACATCACGTACCTGGATTATCGTTACAAGGTTGAATTAGGCCTCGAGCAGTATCGCGAGATTGACCGAACCTGCAAAAAATTGGGCGTCGACTGGATGGTTTCAGTCTGGGACGAACCTTCAGTCGATTTTATGGAGCAATTCGAAACCCCGGCCTATAAAGTCCCTTCCGCCTCTCTAACCGACCGCGCCCTGCTCAAGTATGCCCGCAAATCCGGCAAACCAATCATCATCTCAACCGGCATGTCCACCATGGACGAAATCAAGCGCGGGGTGGATGCGGTTGGGATCGACAATCTGATCATCATGCACTGCACCAGCGCCTATCCCTGCGAACCCGAAGAACTCAACC
>CAZLJB010000178.1:0-6523 GCA_964559195.1 uncultured Anaerolinea sp.
CGGTAAACAAAAAAACCAAGGACAGCTGCCGCAATTACCAGAACTACCGGGTTGACGTTGGTGAAGGTCAACAATGCAAACGAAACCCCCACAATCATCAGCTTGTCCCAACTACCGGTCAGGGCTGCACCCCAGCCAATTTTCCGAACACCAAAGACTGTGCTGAACATATCATAGGCTGTCCAAAGCAAAAGACCTACTACCAGTGGGCGGACAGCTTGCAGCATGGCTTTAACGGTCGGGTTATCCTTAATGCCAAAGAAAAACGCCACCATAATGAGCATCAGGACAGTGGTGGGGATGACTGTGCCTGCAGCTGCGATGATAGCGCCGGGTGTTCCTGCTAATTTATAACCCACATAAGCTGAAACCTGCGGCGCGATTGGGCCGGGTAAGGCATTTCCTACTGCGACGGCATCAGCAAATTCTGATGAACTGATCCAGGGCTGCAGTTCGGCTGATCCGGGTGGCATCCAGAGTGCATGCGTGGTCTCTCGCTGCATCAAGGCCAGCGAAGCTGGTCCGCCACCCCACGAGAACATGGCCACACGCGTAAATAGCACGAAAATGTCCCAGATAAGTTTCCAGTTCACGTTGCACTCTGATCTTTCAGGAATGTCCCAGGATGGGGTGAGGCTGATACATCTGCTCCAGCCGGGTAATATCATCCGGAGAGAGCTTGATATCCAGCGCAGCGATGGCCTGATTGAGATGATCTATTTTGCTGGCGCCAATAATAGGCGCGTTGATATACGGCTTGTTTAGCATCCAGGCCAGTGCGATTTGCGAACCGCTGACGTTGCGATCCAGGGCGATTTCCTGCACCTTTTCGGCCACATTGAAATCTTCTGGGCGGAAATACAGCTGGTTTGCGAATGGGTCACCCTGGGCGCGCAAGGTTTCACCACCGCCTTGCTTGCTGCGATTGCCGGCAAAGAAACCACGCGCCATCGGGCTCCAGGGAATCAAGCCAACGCCCTGGTCAATGCAGAGCGGAATCATCTCCCGTTCTTCTTCGCGATAAACCAGGTTATAGTGGTTCTGCATTGAGACAAAACGTGTCCAGCCGTGCAGGTCCGCGGCATGTTGTGCTTTGGCAAATTGCCAGGCGAACATGGAAGATGCGCCGATATAGCGGGCTTTGCCTGCACGGACGATGTCATGCAGGGCTTGCATGGTTTCTTCGATGGGTGTGTTGTAATCCCAGCGATGGATCTGATAAAGATCAACGTAATCCATTTGCAGCCGGCGCAGCGATTTGTCGATTGAATCCAGGATGTGCTTGCGCGATAGACCCCGGTCATTGACATCTTCACTCATCTGGCTGCAAACCTTGCTGGCAACGATGACATTCTCGCGTTTTACCCCGAGTGACTTTAGTAAGTTACCTGTGATGGTCTCGCTGACACCCAGTGAATATACATCGGCGGTATCGAAAAAATTAATGCCAGCTTCCAGGGCGCGTTGTACGAACGGGCGGGCTTGTTCTTCTTCCAGCACCCATTGACGCCAGTCTTTGGATCCGTAGGTCATCATCCCCAGGCATAAACGCGAAACCTGCAGGCCAGTTTTGCCGAGATTAACATATTGCATGACAGCCTCCATAGGCTAATTTGTTGTATTGAAGCCCAGGGTTGAGTTCGATGGTTTCAACCAATCTGTTTATAGTTTTGTTTCGAGGTCGGCTATGGTTTTTTCCATCAAACCGACGGAGATTTTAAGTGTGTCGGCATCAAAGGCAAACCTTGCACCGGCTGTTTCAAATAATTTTGGCAGGCCAACGGTTGAACCGAGCGCCAGGGCTTTTTTGTAAGCATCCACCGCAGCTTGCTGGTTGTTGATGGCATTTGCCCAAACCTGGACGGCGCCGAGCTGTGCCATGCCATACTCAATATAATAGAAAGGCAGGGTAAAGATATGCATCTGGCGCTGCCAGTAAGTCTTTTTTGCGACTTCGTAGCCGCTGTAATCGATACCTGGCATGAAGCGATCCCATAACTCACCCCACTTGTTTTCGCAGTTACTTCCGTCGCTGCTTTGCCCGGGATTCTCGTAGATCCAATGTTGAAAGGCATCCACCATGGCCATGTATGGCCAGAAACCCAGGATGTCTTCCAACTGCTGGATGCGTGCCCTGGCCGTTTCGGATTCTTGATAAAATCCACCCTGTTCCTGGTTGAGATAAGGTGTTGCCAGTAGTTCCATACCCATGGAAGCAACCTCGGCAAACTCGGCTGGCAGGTAATTTTCTGAACGGTGCTGAAAATATTCATTTTTCGCGCGCTCAAATTCATGGACTGCATGCCCGCTTTCGTGCAATAACGTTAGCACATCCTCATGGGTTCCGGATGAGCTCATAAAAATAAATGGCTTCCGGATGACGGCGTAACCCAGGGAATAAGCGCCCGGAGCTTTGTTTTTGCGAGGTTCCAGGTCAATCAACTCGTTATTGAGCATGGTCTCAAAATAACGTCCAAACTCAGGATCAACCCGGTTCAGAATATGGTTGATTTTTTGATTGAGTTCGGCGGTAGTTGTGAAGGGCCTGAGTGGTTTATCCCCGAAGGGATCCACGCTCGTATCCCAGGGGCGGATTGAATCCAGGCCAAGCATTTTTTGGCGTTTATTAAAGACCCGCCTGGCGGCCGGAACGACCACCTCTTCAATGGCGCGGTGAAATGCCTTGCAATCATCAGGGGTGTAATCAAAGCGGAATTTTAGATCCCAGATATATGCCCGGTAATCCGGCAGCCCATTATTAGCCGCAATTTTCAAACGGATGTCCATCAGGCGGCCCCACAAGTCATTCAGCTCTGAGCGAATTTGCAGCCGCCCATCCGTCAGGATGTGCCAGGCTTTTTCGCGAATACTGCGCTGGTTGTCTTGCAGGAGTGGGAACATCTCCGAGCCAGTGCGTTCCTGGCCTTCCCAGATGTAAGTCAGCCCGCCGAGTAAACGGTTGTATTCGGCGTTTAGTTTCTGTTCTTCAATAAACAGAGGCAGGTTTGCCTCCCGGTAGAGGGCAGCCTCCGTCCGCATTTTGCGCAGCGGCAGGTCAAAGCCCTTTGGCTCCAGCTTGCTATCCAGAAGTTTTTTCTTTAGTTCCTGGTCTGCGGCCCTGGCTTTCGGTTGAATCGCTTCAATATAAGCGTTAAAACGCTGTTCCACTTCCGGGTCGGCTGTGAATTGGGTGGTTGCAATATATAAGCGGGTAAAGAGCTCATCCAGATGGGAAATCAGATCTGACCAATCTTTTAACCAGTCATCCACGTTGCCAGCTTTCAACTGACGGGCTTGAAGTTCCTGGTAAAAAGGTTCGATCTCTGCCCATGACCATTGGCTCAGGGTTTTGGTGTCCTGCGGAAAAACATTTTTCATAAGGGTTCTCCCAATAATCAGCAGAAAATGTTAATGTCCTCGGCTAACTGTTTTAGTTCTACTATTTTTTCCAGATTGGTAGGTGCGGCCGAATTAGATTATTGTCAAACAGAATGATTTTATTTTATGATGGTAAGTTTTGCCAGGCTGGCCGCCAGGCGCTTGATACCAACGCTGTCGAAGCCCACATCCACGATCTCATCACCGTCCTGGGCGCGGCTTTCAATAATGATTCCTTCACCCCAAACCGGGTGTTGGATGCGCATCCCGGCTTTATACTGCTGCTCGATGATTTTTGCCGGGCGGGCCGGTGATGGCAATACCCAGCTGGATTTATGGCTGCCGTAACTGGCAGTATTTTTGCCGGCGCGGGATAGACCGCTGACCAGGTTGGTGGGAATATCACCCAGGAAGCGCGATTCGATCGTATCTTCGGCGTACCCACGCCCACCCCGGCGTTGGGCGCGCAGGAGGTAAAGGCGGTCCTTGGCGCGCGTGATGCCCACATAGAACAGACGCCGTTCTTCTTCCATTTCTTCAGGTTCGTCAAAGGAACGGCTGTGCGGCAGGATGCCGTCATCCAACCCGACGATGAAGACAACCCCGAATTCCAGCCCTTTGGCAGCGTGCATCGTTAGCAGGGTGGGAACGTTGCCTTCCTTAATGGTGTCCTGGTCTGAGACCAGCGCCAGATTTTCGAGAAATTCAGAAAGAGGGCGTTGGTCGTATTCGTCAGCCAGGCGGTGAAGTTCAAGCACGTTTTCCCAGCGTTCCTGGCCTTCATCCGTGCCATCATCCAGGTGGTCTTTGTAGCGAATGTCAGTGGCGATCCGGTCAAAAAGCTCGGGGATGGTGGCTGTGGGCGCCATGGATTGCCATGCGGAAAGCAGCCCGCCGAATTCTGCCAGTGGAAGGGCGGCTCGTCCTGCGAATTGCGTGAAGAATGGGGAATCGGAACCACGCGCCAGGTCAATCAAGACATCCCCCGCAGCCAAATTTGCCGTATGGGCAGCGCTGTGCAGAGCCAGGATGGTCTTTTCGCCAATTCCACGCGGGGGTACGTTGATAATCCGGCTGAGCGAAACATCATCGGACTTATTTTGAACAAGCCGCAGGAAGGAAATCATGTCTTTTACTTCACGGCGTCCGTAAAACCGCTGAGCTCCCACCAGGCGGTACGGCAGGCGTGCCTGTAAAAACGCCTCTTCGATCAGGCGCGACATGGCATTGGTGCGATACATTACGGCGCAGTCCCCAGGTTCGAACTGGCGGCTGGCCACCAGTTGCGCGATGGTGTCCACTACGAAGCTGGCTTCGGCGTAATCGTCCGTGGCTTCATAAAAGACAAGCTTTTCCCCGGTGCCCCGCTCTGTGAACAATTGTTTGCGTTTGCGGCGTGGGTTGCGGTCGATGACTGCCATGGCAGCATCCAGGATGGTCTGGCGTGATCGATAGTTTTGTTCCAGAAGTATGGTTTGGCAGCCGGGGTGGTCTTCCTCGAAGCGCAGAACGTTGCGATAATCGGCGCCGCGCCAGCGGTAAACTGATTGGTCCGGATCACCGACACAAAATACGTTGTGGTGGGCCGATGAGAGATGTTGGATCAGGTTGTACTGGGCGATGTTGGTGTCCTGAAATTCATCCACCAGTACATGCCGGAAGCGCTGGGCATATTTTTCACGCACATCCGGATAATCGGCCAGCAGGTTGGTAGTCATCAGCAGCAGGTCATCAAAATCAACACCGTTGGACGCTTGGATCAGCTCCTGATAGCGTTTAAAGATGCGCTTAATGGCTTCATCGCGATAGGTCACCACGGGAAATTCTTCCGGGCCAATCAATTCGTTCTTGGCGCGCGAGATCGCGGCATGGACGGCGACCGGGCGGTAGAGTTTATCGTTCAGATTTAATTCGCGGATGGCGGTTTTAACGATGGATTGTTGATCATCAGCGTCGAAAATGACGAAATCGGAATTGACCGGCAGCTTTTCGGATTCGCGGCGTAGAATGCGCGCGCAGGTGGAATGAAAGGTGCCCAGCAGCAAGCCGCGGGTCATATCTTCTCCCAACAAATGCTGGACACGTTGTTCCATTTCGCGGGCGGCCTTGTTTGTAAAGGTTACCGCCAGCATCTGGTAGGGGCGCACGCCCTCGTATCCGATCAGGTATGCGATACGCTGTGTGAGCACCCGGGTTTTTCCCGAGCCGGGGCCAGCCAGTACAAGTATCGGGCCTTCGCCCGCCGTGACGGCGCTTTTCTGAGCAGGGTTAAGTTTGTCTAAGTAATCCATAGATAAGGTGGTGTGAATTAATAACGGAGAGTAGCCTATTATAGACTACTCTCCGTGGATATTTGTAAATCTTTTCTGGTGAGTAAATACATTGTTGTTAAAGCATGGACGTGCAGTGCGGACAGCGGGTGGCTTTGAAGGGGATTTTGGTCAGGCAGAACGGACAATCTTTAACAGCCGAGCTGATGGAATCTGGTTTGCGGATGCGGTTGATGGAGCGTACCATCAAAAAAATAACAAAGGCGATGATCGTAAAATCCACCACCGCGTTCAAAAAGGCGCCATAATTCAAGGTAACCACACCCGCGATTTTGGCTGCTTCGCTGAGCGGCGTGCCGGGGGGAACAACTCCTTTGATAACCAGGTATAGGTCGGAGAAGTTCACCTGGCCCAAGAGCAGTCCCAGCGGTGGCATCAGAATGTCATTCACAAATGAGGTCACTATCTTGCCGAAGGCGCCGCCGATGATCACGCCTACTGCCAGGTCCATCACGTTGCCGCGCAAGGCAAATTCTTTAAATTCTTTGAGCATATTTTCTTCCTGTTTGAGTAATTTTTAGATTGTAACTTTCGGGTACTGGCATGTCAACATTGTCCAGACCTGATCAGCGGTTCTCAATGTTGTTTTTGCGCCAAACTCGGTCATCTTGCGACGAGAAATCGAGCGGCTTTGGGTCAGCAAGATAGGTGATGAGGCAGAATCTGGTTGGAAAACAAACTTTGTTTATAATAAGAACTGTCCCCGCAGTCGACAGATTTGACGGGTTCATGAATTAGTGTATAATCTTAATGCCCATTCTGTAGTAAGATTAACCAAATTTACCCTTATTCATGAATTAGTTTGTTTTACCCAA
>CAZLJB010000179.1:0-6520 GCA_964559195.1 uncultured Anaerolinea sp.
ACGGCTCTGAACACTCTTTCCCTACACGACGCTCTTCCGATCTTGCTGGCCTCGGAAAATATAAGCCTGCGCAAAATATTGAAATGTACCAATAATGCCTGTAATCAGGTTGAACAAGGTAATCGGGGAAACCATTGGAATGGTGACATACCAGAGGCGCTGCCACCAATTGGCTCCGTCCAGCTCGGCGGCTTCCAGCAGGCTGGTTGGAACATCCTGAAGACCGGAAAGATAGATGATGATGGTGCCGCCCATGCCCCACATACCCAGTAAGATCAGCCCAGGCTTTGACCAATCAGAATTGCTCATCCAGTTTGGCCCGGCAATCCCAATTGCTCCGAGCAAGGTGTTTAAAATGCCTGTCTGGGGGTTAAGTATCCAAAGCCATAAAATGGTGCTGGCGACAGTGGGAACAATTGATGGAAGGAAAAAAATCACCCGGTAAATTGATTGCCCCCGGACTTTTAGATTGAGTAGTACGGCGCAAATAAAGGATGCCAGCAGAGTGAGCGGTACGCCGATGGCAACCATGTAGAGTGTGTTTTGCAGGGATTTCCAGAAAAGTTCATCTTTTATTAAGTTTGTGTAATTTTGCAAACCAATAAACTCAAGTGGCTGCCTGGGATGATAAATACTGAAACTATAGACCAGGGATGCAAGCATTGGATAGAGGGTGAAAGCCAGGAAGCCAATTGTCCATGGAAGTAAAAATAACATCCCAATTTTTAAATTGGTACGTTCGCGAAAACCCAATTTGCGGAATTTAGGCAGCCAGTTGGTTCTTTGTTCGTTTTGTGCTTTATTAGGGAGCATATCCATCTTTCAAAGCCTCCGGCCCATCTACCTGGAATAATCCTGGTCTTTCAGATCGGGAAGAATAGATGTTTAAACAGGGGGTGGTTAATGAACCACCCCCTGTGATGATTAATTATTGGCCAAGCGCAGACTTTAATTTGGGTTCAAAATCAGCTTGAAGTTTGTCAAGCAAAGGTTTGGGATCTGCTCCATTGGTCAATACTTTTTCTTCAACCTGTGCCAAGGCATCCAGAAGTTCAGAAGTGATTGGAGTGGTGACGATAAACTTTGCGTTTGGACTGTTCATCAAGTCGACGAAAACCTTGAATTTTGGATTTTCGGTGAAGCATTTATCTTCGGCGGCTTTTTTGCTGGTGGGCAGATTGGCGTTGAAGCAGAATTCCTCGGCTACAATGGCAGGTGACATCATCCAGGCCAGTAATTTGGCTGAGTCTTCCTTGTTTTTGGAATTTGCAGGGATAACTGCCACGGTACCCTGCGCGACTGCGGTATTTGCTCGTTCTGGATGGGCGGCGGGGGGTGGGAAGGCTGCCACTCCGTAGCTTTGTTCCGGTTTAAATTTACTGATAAAGTTGGGACCGGTCATCCATTCTCCATCTACATACATGGCCATTTTTCCAGTATAGAATGGATAGTCTGGTGACATGTAAGCATCAGCAAAGCCCGCGGCAAAGGCCTGAACCTTGTCAGCACCATATTTTGTAAAGAATTGTTGTTGCCATAGGTAAGAATCAATCATTGGTTGGCTGTTGGCAGTAAGTTGGGTGCCGTCGGGGTTATACCAGAAGCCTCCGAACATGTTTACATAGAGATCATTATGTCCCCAGCCCTGGTTGGGCAGAAAACCAATTTTTTCAATTTTCCCGTCAGCGCCAACTTTCGTGATCTTATCCGCGAATGCAGCTAATTCTTCCATTGTTTTGGGTGGATTGTTTGGATCCAACCCGGCAGCTTCAAACATCTCTTTATTCCAGAACAAGGCGTACATGTCAGTACCCCAGGGTAGGCAAAGAATCTTATCACCTGATTTGCATTGTGCAAGCGGGGCAGTATACAGATCGCTTAAATCGATATTTCCACTTTTAATGGCGCCGCTCAATTCATCAACCAGCAGTTCCTTATAATAAGATTTGACTCGATCACCGCCACTTAAAACCAGGATGTCCGGAGCATCTGAGCCGGTTAAGGTTGGCAGGATCTTGTCCTCGGCCAGTGGAGCAGTTACTTCAACCTTTACGCCGTTGGCAGCACCATACTTATCGAAAAGGGTCTGGAGTTGTTGCGGATTATCGCCCCACTGGATCCAGACCTTCAACACTTTTTGACCGTCTCCAGTCGCAGGTTGGACTGTTGCGGCAGTGGGTTGTTGGGTAGAAGCGGGTGCTCCACAAGCGGTCAGCAGAATAGCTGCCAGAATGAAAAGACTTGCAATTTGTTGAATACGTTTCATTGGTATGTCTCCTCGAAAATTTGATCGATTGATTTGATCCAAAAAGCATCAGGCCCAGGATTGTCCGGAAATCAATGTGCAGGTTTTGCACCTCCTTTTCGGATTGATTATCAAATATGCAAATACCTTATCCGCAGCCACATGACTGGCGGATGACCAATTCAGTAGGAAGTAGAACCAGCTGTTCTACGTTTTTATTACGAATCAAATTGACAAGCAGCCGCACAGCCTCCAACCCGACTTGTTCTGTTGGGGCTCGCACCGTAGTCAGAGGAGGATTAAGATACCTGGAATAATTAATATCATCGAAGCCAACAACAGCTACATCCTGAGGAACTCGTTTGCCAGCTTCATGTAGTGCTTGAAGTGCGCCGCTGGCTGCTTCGTCATCTCCACAAAAGATGGCGTTGAAATTGAGATTATTCTTCAACCAATTCCGGACAGTGGTTTGTGCGGTGTCAGCACTAAACTCACCTTTTCCCACCAGATTCGGGTCAAATTTTATATTATGGATTTGCAATGCCTCGCGGTATCCTCGTTCACGCCAGACCGAGTCTGGATGGCCTTCCGGGCCTTGTAAGTAAGCGATACGTTCTCGACCGTGCACGCTGATCAAATGTTCAACCAGACTCTGGGCTCCCGATTTGTTCTCGACTGTCACCATTGGAATAGAGAGGCCTTCTGGTGGTGATAGATGCATTAACACCAATGGAAAGCCGAGTCCGTACAGTCGTCGAATTTCTTTCTCATCCATCCCGTCCGGGAAAATAATTAATCCATCCGTGTTGTGGTCACCCATCGCATGCTGGGGTGACCTGCCGGGAGTTGGTACCCGTGTAGATTCAATCAGCAAGCCCAAGTCAGCCTCGCGCACACCCATTTCAATTCCTTTAAGCATGGCGGAAAAAAAAGCTCCGCTAATCTCTGGCAGCACCAACCCAAGGGTATCTGTGCGGCGCCTGGCCAGGACACGAGCAGCCGGGCGCGGGGTGTAGTTCAGATCTTTGATTGCTGCTTTGACGCGTTCGGCGGTTTCGCTGAAGACCGGAGTTGAGTCATTCCAAACACGGCTGACGGTTGCAATTGAAACGCCTGCTTTTTTTGCGACATCGGCAATGGTGGGAGGGTTAGTTTTGATATTCATAGATGTAAGCGCTTTCTGAAAGCGCTTACATTATAGTATAGTTATTTAATTTCATAGAGTCAATTACTATTCAGCAGAATGTATTTTTATGATTGGGTTTGTTGCTGATAGGGTGCAGTTCCGTATTTCGGAAATACGCTCATTAGATAAAATTTCCTGTTTTACAGTTGTGAATTGTCCTCACCCCGACCCTCTCTCGCCCAGAAATCCAATTTGTGTAATAGAAAATAACGTTTGCCTTCTGGATCTGATTTATCTCAACTAAAAATAGCATTCTCTGCATTTTCTCCATCGGGTACACAAGCATTACGCAAGACCAGCGTATTTTTTAGGGTTGCATTTATTCCAATCCTTGCGCCGGCTTCGACCAGTACATTCGGCCCGATTGTACAACCTGGGGAGATTATCGCGCCCATTTCCACCAGACAGGGTGGAATGAACTTTTTCACACCAGGAAATTCTTTCTGAAGCATGGTTTGCTCCTGATCCAGGAAACGAAAGTTCAGCGTTAACAGATCTGTGGCGTTGGTTACGGTCATTCGTCCGGAGAGAATTTTTCCATACAAAGCATGATTTTCAGCGATTTGCATCTGCATCGCATCCTGAAGTTCCAGTTCGCCACGTTTGGATGGTTTGATACGCGGCAAATAATCTAAAAAATGACGGCTAAATCCGTAAAATGGAATGCTGGCAATTTCTGAAAGAGCCGTTTCAAGAGCTGGTTTTTCGACAATGCGTTGGATTTTATTGCCATCCCACTCGACCATGCCCATGCTGGTCATTTTTTCCTTCGGAACCCGGATCAAAGCCAGCAACCCATCCTGTCCCTTCCCGCGCAAAATTCGAAAAAGCTCGACAAAGGCAGATGCTTCATCCGGGGTGACCAGATTGTCGCAGGCTGAAAGGATAAAATCGCCTTTGATAAAAGCTGCCGCAGACATTAGAGCGTGAGCTGCCCCCTTTTGTTCCATTTGGTATGTTATCGTTACATTTTTACTCCCTGAAAAATAATTGTGTAATTCGTGGTCTTCTGGGTGAGCAACAAGGATAAATTCCTGCAGCCCGGCCTGTTTGAGCATGTCCATTACCCGAGCGACCATAGGCTTTCCTGCAACAGGCATCATGGCTTTGGAGCGTTCAAGAGTGAGTGGATGCAGGCGTGAACCTTTACCAGCGGCCAGGATAACTGCTTGCATACTTATTCCTCCACGACCAGGCCACGGTGGGCTATCTTCATTTTGAATATTCGGGCATCGGTGAGATTATTCTGATCCGCCAGGGCCTGCCATGTGTGTACAATTTCATCCTCTTTGCCGGGTGGTACCAGCGCAAAAACTGAACCGCCTCCACCGGCACCGGTTAGTTTTGCTCCAAGCGCGCCGGTTTTGAGGGCGGAATCGATAAAAAGATTGTTGGCCCAACCAGCCCCATCCTCAAAACCACAGTATCTCATCATCTTGTCTACAATGGCATGGTTTTCGTTCATCAAGCTGCCGACGGTTCCTAGATTATTTTCCAATAGAGCAATCTTGCCTTTCCATGCGCATTCCCAGGCGCTGCTCATGAAGCGGACCATTTGAGGAATTTGGCCGCCTTCTTTTTGCCAATTTGCATGTTCTGCCAGGTATTGAGGACGCAGTCTGCCGTGCACATCCCCTGAATCGTGACGCATACCGGTAGAAATCGCTATAAAGCTAAGCGGTGGAACGAACATATCTAACCGTTCGTAGGTTGCATAAGGTTCTTTCTGTATTTCTTTTTGCAACAGCTTGGAGCGATAATCCACATAAGCCAGACCGCCAAAGAGGGGCACATAGCGGTCAGCGTAACCCGCTGTGATGCCGAGCTCCTTGGATTCTACTCGTTGAGCCAACTCAGAGAGAACATAATCATTGTGGATGTGTTTGTTTAGAATGTACAGTTCACGCAAGGCCGCCAGGGTCAGCAATACGAATAAGGAAGAACCGCCCAGCCCGCTCTGGCGAGGAATATCGCTGCGGACTTTCAAAGAAAATCCGTGGCTGTTCAATTTTTGTGTAAATTCAGGGCTATAAGCGGCTAAACGGTTGATAGCCCCTTTTAATAGATCGAATGTTCCGTTATAAGCCAATGGCAGGTTGGCTGGCTGTGCGAAATGTACCGGTGCTGCTTGGTCATCTGTTTGCTCAAGAGTGATCCCGTTGGAAGGTTCAATGCTTGCAAAGGCACGAATTTCTATAGCAGCTGAAAGTACGCCAAAGTCGCCCTCGTTTGCGTCACCAGGGTTGCCGAGTATATTAATACGACCAGGGATATTTAAGTGGATTATCATGATTTCTTTGAATTGTAGGAATGATCTGGGGCAGGGGTTTGACGGAACTTCCGGTCAGACGGTGGAAACAGTTCCATGATCACCTTTTCAACAATTTTTTCCGGCTCTTCATTGGCGTCTAATGTGATGGCGTCGGCAGGTTCTTCCAATGCCTGAAATTGACTGGTGAGCATCCCAGGTTTCATAAAATGACTGTTCCGTTGTTGCAAGCGTTGCAATAATAAATCCTGGTCAGCCTTCAAATAAACAAAACGGACCTGCTGATTAACTGCCAGCTGCTGCCGGTATTTTTGCTTCAGAGCTGAACAAGCCAGGACAGCCTGTTGGTTGGTCTGTAATTGATCCGAGATTAGATTTGCAAGGGTGTTCAGCCAAATTGCCCGGTCCTGATCCGTGAGAGGAATACCATGGCTCATGCGGGTGATGTTTTCCGGTGTATGGTACTGATCACCCTCGATATAATCCCACTTCAACTTTTTAGCAAGAATTTTTGCAATCGTTGTCTTTCCGCAGCCCGAAACACCCATAACAATGATTATCACAATGATGTCTCAATTCAGGGTTGATGAAATCAGTGGTTCAAAGTTGCGTTGGACGGAATACAAGCGGCGATATAGCCCATCTTTTATTTTTAAGAGTTCGTTATGAGTGCCAGCCTCTCGTATGGTTTTTTCATCCAAGACGATGATCTTGTCAGCGCTGCGGACAGTGGAAAGCCGGTGTGCGATAATAATTGTTGTGCGTCCTTTCATTAGTCTTTCCAGGGCTTGCTGAATGAGCGATTCGGTTTCTGTATCCA
>CAZLJB010000180.1:0-6510 GCA_964559195.1 uncultured Anaerolinea sp.
TTCCATTCTTGAGCACCTGGAGAAGCAAGGTGTTATTTTCCTGTCGATTGAAGATGGCTTGCGCCAGCATCCCGAACTATTTCGGGAATATTTTGGTACAGTCATTCCGATAGAGGATAATAAATTTGCAGCTTTGAACAGCGCTGTTTGGTCAGGCGGTTCGTTTGTCTATGTTCCCAAAGGTGTAAAGGTAGATTTACCCTTACAGGCTTATTTCAGATTAAATACAGCCAATGTTGGGCAATTTGAACGATCTCTAATTATTGTTGACGAAGGGGCTCAGGTTCATTACGTTGAAGGCTGTACTGCGCCGCAGTATACAACCAATTCCTTTCACAGTGGTGTAATTGAGATTGTAGTTAAGAAAGGTGCACGATCACGTTATTCAACTATTCAAAATTGGTCAACGAATGTGTTTAATCTGGTTACTCAGCGCGCAAAAGTTTTTGAAAATGCCACGCATGAATGGGTAGATGCCAACTTGGGTTCAAAATTAACCATGAAATATCCGTCATGTTATTTGATGGAGCCAGGAGCCCATGGTGAAATGCTTTCCATGGCATTTGCAGGACCGGGACAGGTGCAGGATGCTGGAACAAAAATGGTGCATTTTGCTCCGAATACCACCAGCAAGGTGATATCCAAGTCAATTTCCAAAGGTGGCGGTCGAGCATCTTTCCGGGGATTGTTGAAAGTTTATCACGGAGCAAAAGGCGCAAAGTCAAGTGTTGTTTGCGATGCGTTGCTGCTTGACCCGAAATCACGTTCGGATACATACCCAACCATTGAAATTGACGAGAACGATGTCACGATTGGTCATGAAGCCTCCGTATCTAAAGTTGGGGAAGAACAGCTTTTTTATTTGATGAGCCGTGGACTTAGCGAGGAAGAGGCGACCACTATGGTTGTTTCAGGTTTTATTGAGCCCCTTGTCAAGGAATTACCCATGGAATACGCCGTTGAAATGAATCGTTTGATCCAGCTTCAAATGGAAGGCTCGATCGGTTAATATGGAAGAAAAACCAAGAGTTATTGTTTCGTCTCGCACACGTCGTCCAGAGCAAGTTGAAAGGCACTTTACCTTTGGTGAAAAGCAAATTCGGGCTGGCGTATTGGAAGACTATCGAAAGAAAGCCCTGCAGGTCTATTCACATTTAGGGATTCCTGTACCGCAGGATGAAGCCTGGCGGCGGACAGATTTGCGCAATTTTCCTGCAGAAGTTTTTAATTTACCTGCTTTGAATGCCTTCAAAGATTTACCGGACGTTCCAGCGCATTTACTGAGACCACTGGTGGCAAATCAACCGGGAGGTCAAGTTATTTTGACCCCTGGGGGTTCGCAAACCCACCTGAGCGAAAAGCTTATTAAGCAAGGAGTCATTTTTACAGATCTACGGACGGCTGAAGAACAGCACCCTGGTTTGTTATTGAAAATGATTGGCAAAACTGTTAATCCAGAAGAAGGTAAATTTGCATCACTAGCAGCAACATTTGCTGATACAGGAGTGGTTTTATATGTTCCGAAACGAGTGATAGTGGAAGAGCCTCTCCACAGTATTTTGTGGGGACCTGGGGCTGACCTCGCCCATTTATCGCACATTCTTGTTCTTGTGGATGAAGGGGCATCTGTTACTTACGTTCACGAAGCTGCTTCGCCAGATGAAATAAAATTAAACTCCATGCATGCAGGCCTGGTAGAAATTCAGGTCATGCAAGGCGCTAACCTGCGATTTGTCGAATTACAATCCTGGGGCCGAAATGTTTGGAATTTCAGTCACGAGCGCATTCGGGTCGAGCAAGGTGGCAATCTGGATTGGATTTTTGGCGCAGTCGGATCTCGATTAACGAAAAATTTTTCCGAGCTTGATCTGGCCGGGCAGGGTGCATCGGGACGTATGTCAGGGTTTTATTTTACAGATGGAACTCAACATCTTGATCACGACACGCAACAGAATCACCTTGCCCCCAGCACCACCAGCGACCTATTATTTAAGGGAGCGTTAAAAGGGAAAAGCCGATCGGTGTGGCAAGGCATGATTTATGTTGCGCCAGGTGCTCAAAAAACGGATGGGTATCAGGCAAATCGTAACCTTGTGCTTAGTGAAAATGCGCGGGCGGATTCCATTCCAGGTCTTGAGATTCTAGCAGATGATGTGCGTTGTACCCACGGCGCGACTGTCGGAAGGTTGGAGCAAGAGCCGTTATTTTATCTCAAATCGCGAGGAATCCCTCAGGAAGATGCTGAACGCCTGGTGGTTGAAGGGTTTTTTGACCCAATTATGCAACGTATTCCATTTGAAGGCGTTCGGGAGCGTTTCGAGCAAGCTATTTTGGATAAAATGAGTTTGTAAGAAAAAAAACTATACAATGAAGGAATAACTTATTTCCTTTTTGTTCACTCAGGAACCGGAAATAATTAATGCATTTTGTTCAAGAATGAGGTAGCCATGAAAATAACACGTCCGATACCCCCAACACATGGGGTCGTGAAAAGAAACGTACGAGGCAGCTCAGCATACGCCTTTATGCGCTCACCAAGTGCAGTTTATGCGTATGAAGTTGGGGATGCCGTGGATGCTTTTTGCGATCATGAAAAAAGCAATGAGCGTGTTCGTGGCTGGCTCAAGGGTATTGTTGTTCAAGTTGACAATAATAAAATGGTTGCGGTGCAATTCCGGTCAAATGTTTTTTTGACTGATGGATGGATGGTACCCGATCGTATCTTGTGGTATCCCACCAATTCAGATCAAATACGTCCGGCGGGTACAGGTAAGAAAACTCAAGTGGTTAAGAAAGACATTCCAGACTATTAATTCATCGAAGCGGCTATGACACTTGATATCGCAAAAATAAGACAGGATTTTCCAATACTTGAGCGTGAAGTCCACCCTGGGATCAAGCTTGTTTATTTGGATTCTACAGCGACGGCTCAAAAACCAGAGTCTGTAATTCTTGCTATGGATAATTTTTATCGGCGGTCCAATGCCAATATTCACCGTGGCGTGCATGCCCTTGCCGAGGAATCCACCATGCTTTATGAACAGGCAAGGGAGTCTCTCGCCAGGTTTATAAATGCTCCGTCTCCCAGGCAGGTTATTTACACGAGAAATACTTCTGAATCAATTAACCTTGTAGCTTATAGTTGGGCCAGGGCCAACTTAAAAGCCAATGATCTGGTAATTTTGACCGAAATGGAACATCATAGTAATCTAGTTCCATGGCACATTTTGGCATCTGAACGTGGTATCCGCCTTGAGTTTATTCCAGTTTTACCGGATGGTTTGCTGGATCTTGGCGAATATACGAAACTGCTTGAGCAAAACCCGAGGCTTGTTTCGTTTACTCACATGTCTAACGTTCTTGGAACAATAAATCCGGCAAAAGATATGATCAGGTTGGCCCATTTAGCTGGGGCTTTGACTTTGTTGGATGGCGCCCAGTCAGTTCCGCATTTTACTGTTGATGTTCAGGATCTTGATGTGGATTTCATGGCCTTTTCGGCTCATAAAATGGTAGGGCCAACTGGAATTGGAATATTATATGGTAAGGCAGACCTGCTGAACGCCATGCCACCTTTTCTTGGTGGCGGGGATATGATCAAGGAAGTCAAATTAAGATCATTTCGCTCGAATGATCTGCCGTATAAATTTGAAGCCGGTACACCAGCTATTGCTGAGGCAGTTGGGTTTGGCGCTGCGGTGGAGTATTTAACTGGAATTGGCATGGATGAGATCGCCACGCATGAACATTTAATGACCGAGTATGCGCTTGAGCGTCTCGAAGAAATACCTGGTTTGAAGCTTATTGGACCATCCGCAGATAAAAAAGGTGGCGTAGCGGCATTTACTCTGGATCATGTTCATCCGCATGACGTTGCGCAAATTTTGGATGGGATAGGTGTGGCTGTAAGAGCTGGTCACCACTGTGCTCAGCCGCTACATGAAAAATTTAATTTGCATGCCACAACCCGGGCCAGTTTTTACCTTTACACTACCACTCAAGAAATTGATATGTTGGTAAAAGGTATTTATAAAGTAAAAGAATATTTCGGATAAACTACAGGAGAGAAACTTGGACGACCTTTATCGCGAAATTATCATTGAGCATTATAAAAATCCATCATACCGTGGCCATCTTGAGCCAAGCGATATAAGTTTTGCAGATAATAACCCTTTATGTGGTGATCACATTGAGGTTAATTTGCGAGTGGATAGCGACGGGATTGTAACAGAAGCCTGTTTTAATGGTCATGGATGTGCAATCTCACAGGCCTCGGCTGATTTATTGATCGAGTCTGTTATCGGAAAATCGCTCGAAGATATCAAGCGGCTGAACAAGCAGAGCGTTCTTGACTTATTAGGGATTGAACTTGGGCCGGTGCGATTAAAATGTGCTTTACTTTCTCTTAAAGTGCTTAAGGCTGGAGTCTATGGTCTGGGATCCGCCAGCGACGATTTGCTGGAATGAACTCAAATATTAAGGCGCGTCTTTTTTCTGCACTGGTACTCTTGCTTCTTTGTTCAATCGTTTTAACCATTCTAATTCCATTAAGCCCTGCCGGTCAAATCCTCCCGAGTCGTGACTCGGGAGTGTTCTTATACACGGGTTGGCGTGTTCTGCACGGTGAAATTCCCTACTTAGATATTTGGGACCATAAACCACCCATAATATATTACCTGGATGCGATAGGGCTTTGGATGAGTTCGGATTCGATTTGGGGGGTATGGCTTATTGAAGTTTTCTCGTTATTAATAGCCTCGATAGCATCCTTTTCAATTATAAAGCGCTTGTTTGGTTTGTATTCAGCCATCGTGATTTCTTTTTTGTGGATTTATTCGGCGTTTTATTTATTGGCAGGTGGAAATCTTACAACGGAATACCCTCTTCCAATGCAATTCGGTTTGCTGTGGTTTTTTTACCGGGCCGAAAAACACCGGAGCTACGGTTGGAATGGAGTAATTCTTGGTTTAATTTCCGGATTAATCTTTTTCACTCGCCAAAATGCTATCGCAATTCCTGTTGCGATTGGATTTTATCTTGTGCTAACCCGGGTTTATCACCGGGAATATGGGAAGCTATTCAAAGAAGCACTTTCGATTTTCACAGGTGCATTTCTGGTAAGCAGTGTAATTATTGGTTATTTCGCTATAAAAGGCGCCTTGCCAGCGTTTTGGGATATTGCTTTTATTTATAACTTTTCTTATGCTGATGAAAAAGATAATGTCGACCGATTCAACGCCCTGGTTCAGGGCTTGAACCAGCTACAGAATATCGGATTGGCTCAGTTTTCTTTTTTGGGTTGGGGATCGGCTTTAGTATTGATGTTATTCAAAAAAGATCGAATAAAGGCCGATATTCGTCCCTTTTTGATGATGTCTCTCCTGGCATTCCCGTTGGAACTTTGGTTTGTAAGTATAGGTGGTCGTCCCAGGATTCCATATTTCCTGGTCTTGTTGCCAATATTTTCAGTATTTGCTGGTTTTACGTTTCATTTATTGTTTGATTTGATATTAAAAGATGTTCCTGCGTTGGCAATGGCATTCATGGTTGTTATGACAATTGCTTCCTTTGGATTTGTATTTATTGCAGATTATGCTGAAATGGCCCAAAACTTTATGCACCCGGCCGGTAATAAAGAAATAATTACTTATATTCAAAATCATTCGGAGCCGAATGATTTTGTTCTAATGTGGGGCGCGGAAGCATCTTATAATTTTGCAACCAGACGTCCGAGCCCGAGCCGTTTTGTGTATCAGACCCCACTTTATAACGAAAAAAAACAGGATCAAACGGTAGAATTTTTGCAAAAAATACTTGAAAACAAGCCCAAGCTGATTGTATTACGATCTGCGGATAGGCTGTCAGATTTTCGATTTGGGTATCGCGATAACCAGATTGGATCACTGATGGATCAAGTTAAAGGGTGCTACCAGAATTCCATGGCATTTGGTGATTGGGTGGTATATTCCAATTCCGGAAATTAGAAATCAGGAGCAAAGATGTTTAATTATTCACAATTAGATGCATCGCAGGTGGAGTATTTTGAGATTGGAGAAGACAATGTGCTGAGCGGGGAGCGCCTATTTGTTGAAATTGACGGCAAGCCATTGGTGGTTTTCAAAATTGCTGGACAGTATTTTGCAATTGGCGATATTTGCTCTCACGATGAAGGTACTCTCGGGGATGGCATCCTGGAAGGCTTCGTTATCGTTTGTCCTCGACATGGGGCTGAATTTGATATTCGAAATGGTAAAGCCATGACAATGCCCGCGGTTGTGGATATTCCAGCTTACCCAGTCAGAGTGGTGGACGGGAAAATCTTAATTGGGATTCCAAAAGATTAATCAATTTCCACAAAATATTTGGTTTATAGCATTTTGAATTTCAATTGATGGGGGGGGTTGCTTATCTTTCAGTTTGCTGAGCACCAGGCAAGCTTGTTTTTGGGAAAAAGAATCCTTTTTTACTTGTTTTGCTAACCTGTTCAAGGAATTAATATCTCCTGAGATG
>CAZLJB010000181.1:0-6506 GCA_964559195.1 uncultured Anaerolinea sp.
GCTCGCTGAGAAAAATCATGTGGGTTCGATTGGGCGATTCGAAGGTTGTTTTGGATAGCAAATTCTATGTCAACCCAAGTGGGTTGGAAGCCTAGGGCCAGTTCATACTCTTCCAGTTTTTGTTCAAAAAAAATAGTGGCATCAACCTGGCACAAATAATAGTAAGATGTCATTTTGAAAACTGAAAAACCGGGTTCCTTTGGTAGATCATATTCAATCACTTTTCCAAATGCAGGCCCGATCTGTGTCATAATTAAGCCGCATTCCTCGCGAATTTCGCGGGCCAGCGCCTGGGTATGTGTTTCACCAGGCAGTATTCCACCGCCAGGAAATTTGAAATCGCCATTTGTGATTGAATTGATCAACAGTAATTTATCGTCTCGAATAATGATAGCTCGTACGGCTTCTCTCGAAATTGTGAGACCTTTAGTTTGCATTCCTGGAATACGGGGAATCTCTATTAGTAATTCCATACATACTCCAAAACTGTCTGAAAAAATATACGGGCAGGCCCAAATGACCTGCCCGGGAAACATTAATTTGATTGTTTGACGCGTTCTGTATCTGCGCGGGATTGCATCTGTCCGCGCAGCGATCGAATATCTCGTTCGATGAAATACAAAGCACCCAGATAGAGGAAAAAACATAGGATCCAGGCTGTAATACAGACCAGTTGAATGGCCAGTTGTTTACTGTGAGTAGTCAATGCAATGGCACCTGCCAGGGTAGGCGCAAGTGCTGCGCCACTGTTTTCAACGAAGTATTCAACGGCCTGGGCAGAACTGCGCACTTCAGGAAGGCTGATATCAAAAACTGTGGACGTGACGTTTGGAGAAGAAAATGGCATAAAGAGAGCGGTCAGGCACATCAGAATAAAAAATGTGTTTGTATCCTTAACCGGCGTGTTAAGCGCCAGGAAGAGAAATATTGCGCCAAGAAGTACTCCAACGCTAGAAACGATGATCCGGCCTTTTAAGGTTCGTTTAAAGAGCCAATCACCGAGTGATCCGCCCACAAAATAACCCCCAGCCATGATCAAAACAACCGGTCCCATGGTAAAAAGTACCGAATTATTGTCATAACCGCGCTCGGTCATGAGGTAACCAAAGAAAAAGAAAGTAATAACATTCCAAGGAAATACCCCCGCGAAACCTTGAAGAAAGATGAACCACATAGTTTTCTTCTTTAAGACATCCTTGAGAGCCTCCCAAGAAAATTTAAATTGCCCAATATCGTCCATTCCTTCGAATTCTGGCTCCGATTGCCCTCGCGGCATATCCTTTATCCCAAAGAAAATTACCACAGCCATTACCAGACCAAGCGTACCTGTAATTAGAAAAATGCTGCGCCAGCCTTCCAAATGAAATATTTTATCTTCGAGAAGGGGAGCCACCATGAGAGCCAGGATCATTCCCATTAAATATCCAATTGGTTGGGTTAATTGCAGAATTCCATAAATTCTTCCGCGCATTTTGGGGTTGAAGTAATCAGCTATCAAGCTGTATAGTCCCGGATAGGAAGAGTCATCAATCCCAGTGGTTGCCCGTGTTACAAGAAAGGCCGGGTAGGTTTTCACAATCGAACTCATCCAGGTCGTAGCGCCCCAGATGAAGGATGCCAGTGCAAGCAATTTGGCTCTTGAGTAACGATCATAAAGGTACCCCCAAATAGGGTACAAAATTGTGCCAACTATCAACGCGCCAGAATTTATCAGACCCCATTGGAAATCATTAAGGTTGAAGGTTTTGCTGACCGGTAGTTGCAAGGAACCGATCAACAATTTGTCTGTTTGGTGTAGAAGCATAAATAGGGCAAAAACAATCACTACGAACGCCGGATAAAAGTTGGACTTTTTTTTCATATTGATACCTTCGTTGCAAAGCGTGATTTTTACTGTTAGAAAGAGTTTACATCGGAATTTCCTCTGGGGCAAGTGGATTCTTAGCGAGATTTAAAGCAAAAAATAGACCAAAAAAATTTCTCCAAATAATATTTGCTTTGATGGGTGTTTTACCTGGATAATTCAGATTCTTTATATGTAAACAGCACTCAATATCAGGAATTGTATCGTCTCATTGGTTTACTGGCGTTTTCAAAACTATTTTGTTCATCCTTTCAGACGAACATCGATTATTGCTCCTCCCACAATACAAAAACACCCTGGTTTTATTTGAGGTTATCTGCGGACAACTCAATGAGTAAACAAAAGGATTTTAATAATTGCCAGGAAAACCATGGCAGTAGTGGAGTACACTGCTAACATCAGAAAGCTTGGAAAGGGTGGCGCATTGAGCTGTCAGGTGATGGTAATTCCTGGAAGTTAAGATTCCCAATACAATTGGAGCGATGTCCTCTATGGTAGAATCGCGCTTATGTCTTACGCTGAAACCATTGCCACTTTATTACATGTCAAGCCCTCTCAGGTGGATGCAACTATCCGACTGCTCGATGAGGGCAACACTGTCCCCTTCATCTCTCGATATCGCAAAGAAATGACAGGTACCCTGGATGATGAACAGGTTCGTATCGTTGCGGATGAGATTATTCGATTACGTGGTATCGATGACCGTCGGGCTACTATCCTTGCTTCCATTGAAGAGCAAGGAAAGCTGACGGATGAACTCCGTTCTGCCATCGGTGCGGCAGATTCAATGACCAACCTGGAAGATCTATATGCACCTTATAAACCGAAGCGCCGAACTCGTGCCATGATCGCGCGTGAAAGAGGGCTTCAGCCTTTGGCAGATCTCATTATTAAGCAAGCCAAGGATAAGCGTCCAATGGAAGTCATCGCTGCTGATTACTTGAATGACCAGGTCAGCACATGGCAAGAAGCATTTGCTGGAGCCCGTGATATTGTTGCTGAGACGATTAGTGACAATGCAGAAGTTCGCCGCACGACCCGTGAAAAAGCTTTGAAATTCTCCAAAGTGCGTGCTGAAAAGATCCCAAGTGTTTTAGATGAAAAAGGGGTCTATGAAAGTTATTATCAATTTGATGGTCGGGTTGATCGCTTACAGCCGCATCAGATCCTGGCCTTGAATCGTGGTGAAAAAGAGGGAGCGCTCAAAGTTTGGGTGGAGATCAATGAACGCGATTGGCGTGGTTCGATCGAAGATAATTTTGAGGCTGATATTATTTCCCCATTTGCTGATGAATTGATTCTGGCCGCTGATGATGCCGCCAACCGCCTGTTACTGCCATCGATTGAGCGTGATGTTCGCCGAACATTGAGTGAAAAGGCTGATGGTCATGCTATTACCGTTTTTGCCACCAACCTCAGGTCTTTGCTTTCTTTGCCGCCTCTCGCCAACCAGACGGTTATTGGCCTGGATCCAGGTTTTCGTACCGGTACAAAAGTAGCAGTGGTTGATCCAACCGGAAAACTGCTTGACACAGGTACCATTTATCCGCACGAACCAAAAAATGACTGGAAGGGATCAATAAACACGCTGGAGGATATGATCAATCGTCATCACGTGACCTTGATAACGATTGGGAATGGCACCGCTTCACGCGAAACTGAGAAATTGGCCGCCGAGCTGACACGTAATGCTCCAAGCACAAAGTACTTGATTGTAAATGAAGCCGGCGCTTCGGTTTATTCAGCAAGCCCGTTGGCTCGAGCTGAATTCCCTGATTTGGATGTTTCCATACTGGGTGCAGTATCAATTGCCCGTCGTGCACAGGATCCATTGGCTGAATTGGTGAAGATCGATCCAAAATCGATCGGGGTTGGTCTGTATCAGCATGATGTCGATCAAACTGCGCTCAATCATTCTCTGGATGGAGTGGTTGAAAGTGTGGTAAATAGCGTGGGTGTCGATCTAAACACGGCATCATCTGCTTTGTTAACGCATATTGCCGGGATTGGACCCAAACTGGCAATCGCGATTGTATCTTACCGGGATGCAAACGGTGAGTTCAAATCCAGAACTGAATTACGCAAAGTCTCTGGGTTAGGTCCGAAGGCTTTTGAACAGGCTGCGGGCTTTATGCGCATTCGAAACGGTAAGGATCCATTAGATGCCAGTGCAATTCACCCGGAGAGTTATGAAACTGCACGGGCAGTATTGTCGCTTGCCGGAATAAATCCAGCCACCCCGGCAACTGAACGCAAACCCGCATTGGATGCATTGGCGGCGCGCAGTTCGCTCGAAAAATTGGCTGGTGAGCTGGTTTGTGGAATTCCGACACTTAAAGATATCCTGGAGCAGCTTGTGCGACCCGGGCGGGATCCACGTGAACAGGCACAGACGCCGATATTACGTTCTGATGTATTAAAAACGGAAGATTTGGCTCAAGGAATGGAACTCAAGGGTACCGTGCGAAATGTAGTTGATTTTGGCGCTTTTGTTGACATCGGCGTAAAGCAGGATGGTCTTTTACATCGTACACAGCTGCCCTTTGGAACTGTCCTAAAAGTGGGCGATATTATTGATGTTGAAATCTTGAAAATTGAGAAGGAACGTGGCAGGATCGGGTTGGGGTGGGTCAAAAAAAAAGCTGAATGAGCAGGTTGATAAAATGGAATTGAAAAAGAAGATGGATTGCCGTTTATTGGCAATCCATCTTCTTTTTTTAGATGATCAACATAGCCAAAGTGCAATTCTATGGAATTGGTGTTCCGGTTTGTTCAATTTTCACAGATGTGACCAGAATGGAATTACAGCCATCATCCTGCCAGTAGTATGTAAATTTGCCAGATGAATCGTAAATGTCGATTTTGTAAATTTCACGCCCACTGATAGTAACAAGATTCCAATCACGGACTAATAAAAGTTGGTGGTAGATTTTCTCGGTTTGCGGAACGATATGTAGTAAATGAATGGTGCCTTGAGGCTTCTGTCCTTTATTCCATTGATAATAAAATGCATGATTGTAAACCCGGGTGGCAACAAGTGATGGGGATGAGTAATCACCCGTGGTGACCAGAATGTCATGGGTGGCAAATGGGATTGGCTCATCCCGCCAATCGGACACATGCCGAACCACTCCGTGGAAAACGGAAAATGGAATGGTTTCGTAAGAAATTTTCCATGACCGGCCATCTTTATTATCTTTTACGGTTGTAAAATCCTTCGAAAAAAACAGCTCAGAAAATGGGGGGGAGACCAAACCCAGAAAATCACTGTTTAGCGAATAGTATAAAAACCCACAAATAGAAGTGCCGACCAATATAAGCGTAAATCCCCAGGCCGGGGACATGCGCAGAATTAAGACCAATGGTAGTGTGAGTAAATCTTTTGTTCTTTGGGAGAGATGTTTCATGACAGCCGGTAGTTTAATAGAAAAAATTTTGGATTACTCAAATGCCTTTGACAGAACTGCCTGTTCTAAGACCGCTGTATTTGCAAGACAATTGGAATGTAACGTGATGCGAATTGTAATGAGTAAATGGCATCACAGATTGGAATGGTAGCTGATAAGTGAGTCTCGGGTTTATTTAAGATACGGTTTCATTGCGGAAAACCAAATTTGCGTAATTTTTTCATAACCGGCGATATTGGGGTGGTTGCCATCGCTGTAAAGAGTGACCGGATTCGTGAAAATATTGGTGTCAAAAAAATCGACCGTAACGGCACCATAGGCTGCTGCTTTCTGCCTGATGATATCATTAAGCGCTGTAACATGGACTGACATGAGAACGAGGTCTGCCGGAGTTGTGGCAGTGAAAGCAGGTTCTGCTGGATTGGGCGGATTAGCCACAACGGGTCGCTTCGATTGGTCATCGAGCAAGGCGATAAAGATTTTTGCACCGGATGCGTTTAATTGACTTAAGATAGAGTCCAGATTTTTTGCGTAATTATCGAGATCTTGCTGTTCAGCTTCCGGTGTCATGGGATCTGGGCCGTATTCGTATAGGTACCATAAATCGTTTGAGCCTATCCAAACCAGAGCTATATCAGGTTTGTCGGCCAATGCCTGTTGGATGGTTGGGGCTTCGCCATTTACTCCATTGAGTACATCATTCGATGTCCAACCGGATTTGCCGAGGTTTAATAATTTTGTGCCAGGTCGATTTACTTTGATTAGGTTTTCCAGCCGGGTCGTGTAACCATCCAATCCGGATTCGTCACCATCCCCTTGCGTCAGGCTGTCGCCAATGGCGACGATCTTTAAAGCACCTTTCGGTAATTTGTTCGTGAATTCAACAGTGTTTGTAGCGATAGGGATTTGGATGATTTCCTTTACCGGTATTGTTGGCATCAGTGTGGCAGGTAACTGGGTGATAATAACGATCGTTGAAGTTGGTGCGGCCGGCTTTGTTTTGCTGGCTGGTAAACTGCAGGCGGTGATGGCCAGGGATATAATTACCAAATTGCGAATAATCTTAATGATTTTGACCATGGTTGGTGCTCCTCGGAATATATTCTTACCCGAATATTTAAATCTTGTGTAGGCTTTTTTTATTATGAGCCGATCATTAATATTCTGTGAAGGTCTTAATAATCAGGCTATCAGTAAAACACTGCTTAGGCGTGATCGATTTGGCAAAATGATCT
>CAZLJB010000182.1:0-4987 GCA_964559195.1 uncultured Anaerolinea sp.
GTAATTGCGTGAATGTTGAATTCAAGCAAGGTTGCAGGGGTTTTCACTATTGCATCAATGGCTTTATAGGTTGCATCCACCGGTCCAGTTCCAATACTTGCATGGGTATGAATTTTTCCATCCGGGCCACGCAATCGAATTGTAGCAGTGGGAAGACCCATTGTTCCACAAGCAACCTGAAGTCCATCGAGTGCAAAGATATCACGCGGACGATAAAATTCATCAGCGATAATCGCTTCCAGATCTAGATCAGTAATTACCTTTTTTCGATCTGCCAACTCTTTAAAACGCGCAAAAGCTTTATCAAGCTCAGATTCGTCCAACATATGACCCATTTCAGCAAGCCTGGCCCGCAATGCATGACGTCCAGAGTGTTTTCCCATCACCAATCGGGATTGATTCACGCCAACATCTTCAGGACGCATAATCTCATAGGTTTGATTATGCTTTAGCATTCCGTCCTGATGAATACCTGCCTCATGGGCGAATGCATTTGCGCCAACAATGGCCTTATTTGGCTGAACTACCATTCCGGTGTAATTACTAACAAGCTTGCTAATACGGCTGAGTTGAGTTGCATCTATTCCAGTTTCCAGACCATAGACTGGATGCTTGGTTTTCAAAGTCATAACAACTTCTTCAAGTGAAGTGTTACCGGCACGTTCGCCAATCCCATTTATTGTCACTTCAGCCTGACGAGCTCCGGCTTTTATACCTGCAAGAGCGTTGGCAGTTGCCAATCCCAAGTCATCATGTGTATGAACCGAAACCGTAACCTTCTCGATACCTTTAACATTCTGGATAATCCCTGCGATTAATCCACCAAATTCGTCAGGCGTAGTATAGCCAACGGTGTCCGGGATATTGAGTGTAGTAGCACCAGCTTTAATCGCTTCCTCTAACACAACATACAAGAATTCTGGATCTGACCGGCCGGCATCTTCAGGTGAGAATTCAATATCAGAGCATTTACTACTCGCATAACCCACCATCTGAATAACGCGCTCAAGCACTTGCTCCCTATCCATATTGAGTTTATATTTCATATGAATTTCGGAGGTTGCCAAAAATAAATGAATGCGAGGGCTTTGAGCTCCACAGACGGCATTCCAAGCTTTATCAATATCACCTTTTGTTGCCCTGGCAAGACCAGCTATTGTGGGGATTTTAGCACCTGGTTCGCCCTTTTGGGGATTTCCAATTTCTTCGGCAATTCTACGGACTGCTTCCAAATCATCTGGAGAAGCCGCTGGAAAACCAGCCTCAATAATATCAACGCCCAAACGAGCCAGTGAACGGGCAACTTCTAGCTTTTCGGCCGAAGTCATCGTGGCCCCAGGGGATTGTTCACCATCCCGTAACGTAGTATCAAAAATCTTTACATAGTTAGACATAAATCAAATCTCCTCGCCAGTAAAACCGGCATCTTTGCGATATTCGCAAAGGTAACGACAGCTTATTTGAGTTTATTTTTTCCAGTTTTCTGGCCTTAATGATCGAACTGCCGCACCAGCCTGCCACATTTCCGATTCGCGGATTGCCGCAAGTTCAACTTCTAGTTTTTCCCGATAATCATCTCTACCATTGGCGTCGAGTGTAATCCGCGCTTCATTTCCACTTATCACAGACGCATATAAATCTTCGAAAACTGGGGCAACAGCATCCCGGAAGCGAGGATGCCAATCAAGTGCACCACGCTGAGCTGTTGTGGAACAATTGGCATACATGAAGTCCATTCCATTTTCGCCTACGAGCCTGATCAAACTTTGGGTCAATTCTTCCACTGTTTCATTAAAAGCTTCCGATGGACTATGGCCATTTTTTCGTAAAACATTGTATTGAGCTTCCATAACTCCGGAAAGTGCGCCAATTAATATTCCACGTTCTCCAGTTAAATCACTGTACACTTCATTTTTGAAAGTTGTAGGAAATAAATAACCTGCACCAATCGCAATCCCCAGGGCTATGGCGCGCTCAGTTGCACGACCGGTAAAGTCTTGATGAACCGCATAGCTGGCGTTAATTCCGCTACCCGCTAAAAAATTTCGACGAACACTTGTTCCGGAACCTTTAGGCGCTACAAGAGCAACATCAACATGGGGCGGAGGAATAACACCTGTGTCATCCTTATAAGTTACCGAAAAACCGTGAGAGAAATAAAGCATATCACCTTTATTCAAACACTCAATAATTTTTGGCCATTGTGAGCGTTGTCCGGCATCGGAGAGCAAATACTGAACAACGGTTCCTTTCTCTGCAGCTTCTTCGACACTAAACAAGGTTTCACCTGGCACCCACCCATCTGCGATAGCTCGCTTCCAATTTGATGTCCCCTTGCGTTGACCAACTATCACTTTTATGCCATTGTCACGCATATTCATAGCCTGCGCAGGACCCTGAACGCCGTAACCCAAAACAGCAACAACTTCATTTTTGAGAATTTCACGAGCCTTTTCAAGGCTAAATTCTTCACGAGTAACAATATCTTCAACAGTGCCACCAAAATTAATTTTTGTCATTTTATGATTTCTCCTTGGTATTAATTTGTTTTTTTCAATTTTCTGAGATTAACAATTTTTGCTTTATTTATGGAAGGATTGCTTCAAAGAGTGCATCAGAAAAATCCCGTGCACTCGAGGCAGCGCTAACCAAAGATTCTCCGCCTCGCTCCATAGCGACAGCCCCGGTCCGAACCATTTCAATAATTCCTAAAGGCTTGAGCACTTCCACAAACCCATCAATTTTCCCACCGTCACCTGTAATTTCAATGATAAGTGAACTACTGGTGACATCAATAACCCGAGCCCGAAATACTTCAACCATCTGGAAGATCTCAGCTCGCTTCTCAGAAATTGTACTTACCTTTATCAGCGCCAGATCACGCGAAACCATATGCTTGCCAGTCAAATCTTCAATTTGGATTACATTAACCAATTTGTAAAGATATGATGTAAGTCGCTCGATATGATGATCGTCGCCTTCAACAGTGACTGTCATTCGAGAAAGCCCTTCAGTATCCGTGTGCCCAACGGTCAATGATTCAATATTGAAAGCACGCCGACGAAACAACGAAGCAACGCGGTTCAAAACGCCTGGTTTATCTTCAACTAAGATCACAAGTGTATGCAACATTTTTTTCTCCAGCTTTTTATCCTAATTTCAGGGACAAATCTTGTGTTTGAAAAATCACAAATAACTTTTATTGATCCTGGGGTGTTTCCACCAAAACATTTGGGCGTCGGATCATTGCGTGCAAATCAGCACCGGCAGGCACCATCGGGTATACAGAATCTTCCTGCTCAACCCTGAAATCGATGACTACAGTACCTTCTGTAGCCTGTGCCTCACGAATTGCAGCTTCAACCTGCGAACGCTCAGTTACACGTATACCTTTTAAGCCATGGGCCTCAGCTAATTTAACGAAATCCGGGCTTTTCATTGGGGTTGCGGCATAGTTTTTATCATAGAAAAATTCCTGCCATTGGCGAACCATACCCAGGAACCCATTATTGATAATCGCAACATTAACCTTGATGCCCTCTTGAGCTGCCGTCGATAGTTCAGCCGCAGTCATCTGAAAACCACCGTCACCCACAATGGTCCAAACTTCACTCTTTGGGCTTGCAAATTTCGCACCAATTGCAGATGGTAATCCAAACCCCATCGTACCCAAACCGCCAGATGTAACCCAGCGATGGGGTTTGTCAACACGAAAATACTGGGCAGACCACATTTGATGCTGGCCCACATCAGTTGTAATGACTGTGTCCGAGTTTGCAAAACGCCAAAGATCATTTATCACATGAGCCGCATACAGGTGGCCGTTATCCGGTAAGTTCTGAATATCGCGAACCGCCACATCGCCCTTCATATCAGCGATATGCCCCAGCCATTCGGTACGATCCACTTGACCAACTAACGGATTGATTCGCCGAAGAACATCTTTTAAGTCACCGACAAGGCCCAAATCCACCTTTACATTTTTATTTATTTCAGAAGGATCAATTTCAACATGGATTTTCTTGGCATTCGGTGCATACGTTTTTAAATTGCCAGTTACACGGTCATCAAATCTCATCCCAAAAGCAAGCAACAAGTCTGCTTCCTGGATCGCATTATTAACCCATGATTCTCCATGCATGCCCATCATACCTAAATTCAGCGGATGATTAGCAGGGAAAGAACCAATTCCAAGTAAGGTAACCGCGACCGGGACATTAGCCTTCTCAGTGAAAATTCGAAGCTCTTCCATGGCGTTACTCATCAAAACGCCATGACCTGCCAAAACTAAAGGCCGTTTGGCATTGTTGATCATTTCTACTGCCTTTTCAAATGACACGCTTGCCGGTCGCAAATCAGGTCTATACCCATTTAACCTGATAGGACTATCATCGTATTCCCAATTTTCTATAAAAGCTTGTTGAGCATCCTTGGAAATATCAACCAAAACCGGCCCGGGGCGTCCAGACCTGGCAATATAAAATGCCTCGCGAAGCGTGGGCATTATGTCATTGACATCTGTAACGAGGTAGTTGTGCTTGGTAATTGGCAAAGTTATACCAGTCACATCTGTTTCCTGGAAAGCATCGTATCCAATCAACTTTGATGAAACTTGAGCGGTTATAAAAACCATGGGTATCGAATCCATGTGAGCCGTAGCAATTCCGGTAACAAGATTCGTCGCACCAGGACCAGAAGTCCCCATGGCAACTCCAACTTTCCCGCTAACTCTTGCATAACCATCCGCCATGTGAGCACCACCCTGCTCGTGACGGGGCAATACATGGTGAATACTTGGATAGCCCCTCATTGCATCATAAATTGGCAGATTAGCACCTCCAGGATATCCAAAAACAACTTCGATCCCTTCATGAACCAGACATTCCCAAACAATTTGAGCACCACTACGTTTCATGATTTTTCTCCTTTTTTAGCTTTGTAAAACAGCGCCTGTATCTGCGGATGTCACGAAATAAGAATAACGCTT
>CAZLJB010000182.1:5087-6490 GCA_964559195.1 uncultured Anaerolinea sp.
CCCAGGATTCCAATCATCGCATCTTCCTGGGATTCAAAAATTACGGCTGGACCAGAAAATTTCATCATTGGAGCACTAACACCACCAACTTTCACAACAGCTCCTTTAGGAGCAAGATTACCAAATAAAATCGCAAGCCCACCGCGTTTCGAGTGAGCATTTTCATATCTTCTGATAACGTCATCGTCAACTATGTCGAAACCTTTAATCGACTCACCAAGAGATGTACCACTAACAGTTATTCTATCCATGTGAAGCATGCCAGTGGCTCGTTGAATTTCATTCAATATTGCTGGGATACCACCGGCTCTATGCACATCTTCCATATGCCACTTGCCAGATGGGGAAACCTTGCAAATATGCGGAACTCTTTCTGCTACTGCGTTGATATTTTCCAAAGGATAAGCTACGTTAGCTTCTTGTGCTAAAGCCAATGTATGCAATACTGTATTGGTCGATCCGCCCATGGCCATATCCAACGCAAATGCATCATCAATTGCATCAATTGTCACAATATCTCTGGGCTTGATATCTTTCTCGAGCAAAGTCATTATTTGACCAGCGGCTTTTTTCGCAAGATTATTCCTCTCATCGGATAATGCTAAGGCAGTCCCATTGAAAGGCAAAGCTAATCCGATTACTTCCATCAGACAATTCATAGAATTGGCAGTAAACATCCCAGAACAAGATCCGCATGAAGGGCACGCAAAACGTTCGAGTGTTGTTAATCTTTTTTCGTCGATTTTGCCAGCAGAAAAAGCCCCCACACCTTCGAATACCGAAATCAAATCAATCGATTCTCCTTCGGGTGTTTTTCCGGCCGCCATTGGCCCCCCAGAGACAAAAATCGTCGGGATGTTAACTCTCATTGCTGCCATTAACATACCAGGAACAATCTTGTCACAATTTGGTATGCAAACCATTGCATCGAAACGGTGTGCATCAATCATAGTTTCAACACAATCAGCAATTAACTCTCGAGAGGGTAGCGAATACTTCATCCCGGCATGCCCCATGGCAATTCCATCATCTACCCCGATGGTATTAAACTCAAATGGAACACCTCCTGCAGCGCGAATTGCTTCTTTCACTTGCTTGCTAAATTCTTGCAAATGAACATGTCCAGGAACAATATCAACATAGGAATTTACAATCGCGACAAAAGGTTTCCCGAAGTCTTCTTCCTTAACCCCGGTTGCACGAAGAAGAGCTCGATGGGGTGCTTTCTCATAGCCTTTTTTGATCATGTCTGAGCGCATATTCACTTCCTTTTATTTGTTCGATTTTATTTGGTTTGTATTCACTTTATAAAACACAGCTTCACGGAATATGTACAAAAAAGAGCCGCCTTTGATTGGGCGGCTCTCCTGTGGTTTGTGTAAGCAGTTTATTTTGCTCTCACC
>CAZLJB010000183.1:0-2563 GCA_964559195.1 uncultured Anaerolinea sp.
AAAAAAACATATTTTACTTGATATATGGCACATTACCATTAATTGAATCTTTTATTCGTTCCAAGTGGCCAGCGAGCATATCCAGTTTTTCAGCATCTTTCAGACTGAAATACCCCCAGGCAAGGGTCTCGTTACTTAATTGGGGTTCGCCATCCAGGATTTGGGCATCAAAACTAATCGCAATGATGTGAACTTTATGGCCATCTGGGTAAACTACCAATTTGTGTGGGTCGCTATAAATCCCATTCAGGCGAGTAATTTTCACAACCAATCCAGTTTCTTCTAATACTTCCCTGGCGCAGGCCTCGCTAATGCTCTCACCAGGCTCTATCCTGCCACCTGGAAGGCACCATTGACCATTATCAGTACGTTGTGTCAGTAAAATATTTTGACGGGCAGCATCGAAAATAACTGCTGAGCAACCAAGCCTGATTTCGCCTTGACCAGCAATACGATCTCCAAAAATAACTTCGGTTTTATTCATTTCGCCCTTTTTTTTCTCCAGCAATAGACTGGTGGTAAGGAATTTTAGAACCCAATTTGGGTCATCATCTTCTAAAGCTGGGTAATATTATCCGCTGCTTTACCCAATCGATTGGTGTGCTCACCAGTTCGGCCATACCTTCGATTACTACCGCGGTAAGTCCATCTCCCGGATTTTCGATATCAACTACAAGCGCGCATCTATTATTACTGGAGATGTCAATAACTTTTCGAGTAGAACGATAAGAACTAATCCAAATGATACCTTCTACCCAAAGGAACCCTACCGGTACCACATGTGGTTCATCACCATGTTTGCGGGTAATTCACGCTTTGGCCAAAGGCCAGGCAAATATTACTGTAGAACCTGGGTATAAAGATCAATCTATTATGGGAATAATGTGTTTGCGAGTCAGAACTGAATAAAAAATCAAGCCTGGTTATTGAAACAATATGCACACCAACTTTGGGATATAAAACTGAGGTTAGACTTGCATCGTGCAAAATATGAAGAATAGACCGAAATCAACTCCTGCGCAAGCGGCAATCCAATATCACTTAAGCGAAAATTCTCTATTTCGCTCCCCGATAGCAAGCAAATTGCCGATTGGCAAACGACAAAACGGAAATAACAATTGGTTTCGATGCTTCTATTCGAAAGCCAAAAACTATTTGGCGTGGAATAATTTCGAAACCAGCTTAAGAGCCCTCTATTGTTTCCCTGTTATTATAATTCTTTCACGCTATTTTCAAGGGCCTATTTTGATTGAATGTTATTTTGATCGAAAATTAACCAGGATTATTGACAGCATTAAACACCATAATAATAAATGGATGCTTGGATGAATGAATTTTTCAACTCATTACGCAATTTCCTGGGCTCGGGAGCTGTGAAGTTTTATCAATATTAAGTCGAGGTTGTTCTGGTAGGGTTAAAATGCTTATCTCACTTATTAATACCTGAATATGTTTAAAAATTTATTGACAAGAGCTGAATTTATGAGTAAACTGATATCAATTATCCTTTTTAGCTTGGAGAAATATTATGGCAACCGCCCGAGACTTGATTAAAAACAAAAGTGTTTCAAAAACGTTTTCAGTTTCTCCTGAAGCAAGTGTTTATGATGCTATCAAAATTATGTCAGCAAACAATGTTGGAGCTGTCTTGGTTGAAACGATCGCTGATAAAGTTCAGGGGATTTTGACTGAACGCGACATCATTCTAAAAGTCGACGCCAACGGTTTGAACACATCCAATACAAAGGTTCGCGAAATAATGACTGGAAAAGTATTTTATGTCGAAAGCAGCCAGTCAATTGAAGAATGCATGGAATTGATGAATGTAAAAGGTTTTCGCCATTTACCTGTTTATGAAAATGGGGATTTACTAGGCTTGATATCAATCCGTGACGTGTTACGAGAAGTTATTGCAGAACAAAAGACGATGATATCCCACCTGGAGAACTACATAAGTGGATTGTAAAAAGTATTTATTAACGATTACATTATATTGTTGAAAAAAATGCTCATCTCTAAACGGGTGGAGTACAATAAATTCTCGGAAAAATAGATCATCAAAGCAGTGGTAAGTTTTCTGTTTTTGCAATATCAATTTATTAGATAGATTTTGTAATTGTCTGAATTTGTTACACAATTTGTTACTTTTGTCACTCTGTCGTACAGGTGACTTTGGAATAACATCTACAATACCAATCCGCAAAAATTGATGTCCGAAAATTATCGAATCGAAAAACATGACAACAAGAATACCGATTGTAGAAAAAATTCTTTCTGCAAATGACCGACTTGCCCAAGAGAATCGCGCCGAATTTGATTCGGCGAATGTATTTGCAATCAATATAATGGCTTCTCCTGGAGCAGGCAAAACATCACTCATTGAACAAACAATAGGTTTATTAAAAGATAAACTAAAAATTGGCATGATAAATGGAGATATTGCGACAAGTTTTGATGCTGATCGTGCATCCGCGGCTGGTGCCAGTGCTGTCCAGATAAATACAGGTGGGGATTGCCATCTTGATGCAGTTATGCTGCATTCCGCTCTTAAGCAACTGGATAT
>CAZLJB010000183.1:2663-6488 GCA_964559195.1 uncultured Anaerolinea sp.
TCAGGAATAGTCCAGGGGGTAGGATTTCGCCCGTTCGTTTTCAATCTTGCAAATAAGCATAATATCAAGGGCTGGGTTAAGAACACCTCATCGGGTGTAAAAGTAGAAATTGAAGGTTTTCAAAAACAAATTTTGGATTTTACTACCCAGTTAAAATTGGATGCACCTCCACTTGCAAGTCTGGATCAAATCAACATTGAAGAGCTTCAATATTTTGGATACGTTCAATTTGAAATTCTTCATTCAGAATCAGCCCAATCCGAATTCCAACCTATTTCATCTGATGTTGCCATTTGCGACGATTGCTTAAGGGAATTATGGGATTCTTCTGATCGTCGCAACAGATATCCGTTCATTAATTGCACAAACTGTGGGCCGAGATTTTCGATCATCCAGGATATTCCATACGATCGACCAAATACATGCATGTCAGTTTTTGAAATGTGTCCTGAATGTTTCGCTGAATATCAGGATCCCGAAAATCGCAGATTTCACGCGCAACCAATTGCTTGCCCAAATTGCGGACCAAAAATTTGGTTCGAACAAATAGATTCATCTGGAGCTATTTCTGTTTTGGGTAATGGGAATGAAGCCATTAAATATACAAGAACCTCAATACGAAATGGCCAAATCGTGGCCATCAAAGGTCTTGGGGGATTTCATCTGGCATGCAATGGAAATAATAATGAGGCAGTTGGTGAGTTAAGAAAACGCAAATCCCGACATAATAAACCTTTTGCTGTAATGATGCCAGATTTCGAGACAGTCAAGCAGCACTGCTACGTTTCAGAAGCTGAGCGTGCTTTGCTCGAATCGCCAGCTCACCCGATTGTGCTATTATTCAAACGTCCAAATTCACATATTTCACGAAATGTTGCACCCGGACAGAAGACTATTGGGGTAATGCTACCTTATACGCCACTACATTCATTGTTAATTGAAAAAGGAAAAGACTTTCCCGATGTGTTGGTTATGACGAGTGGTAATATATCTGACGAGCCAATTTGTACTGATAATTCTGATGCACGTAATCGACTCGCGGTATTGGCTGATTCATTTCTAATGCATGACAGAGAAATACTCATTCGTGTGGATGATTCTGTCATGCGTGTTTTTCAAGAAAGGGCTTACCCGATTCGCCGATCCCGTGGATACGCTCCTTATCCGGTTTTGCTACCTTGGAGCAGCCCTTCTATTCTTGCAACAGGATCTGAACTAAAAAATACTTTCTGCTTGACAAATAATAACTACGCATTTTTAAGCCAACACATTGGTGATATGGAGAATTACGAAACCCTCAAATCTTTCGAGGAAGGTATCGCTCATTTCGAGAAATTATTTCGTGCTAACCCAATCGCATTGGCTTGTGACCTGCACCCAAATTACCTGGCAACTCGGTATGCGCTTGACCGTGCTGTAGAAGAACAAATTCCTGTTGTCCAAGTACAACATCATCATGCTCATTTGGCTTCCCTCATGATCGAACATGGTTATAATGGTTCCAGGCCAGTAATTGGTGTGGCTTTTGATGGTACAGGATTTGGTGATGATGGCACTATTTGGGGTGGTGAATTTCTTGTAGCTGATTATTCCGGGTTTAAGCGTGCTGCACATCTGCGATATTTTCCCTTGCCCGGTGGAGATAACGCAATTCGCCACCCTTCCAGAACAGCGCTTGGACTCCTGCATGCAATGGGTATTAGTTGGCTGAAAGAATTAGCACCCTGTAAATATATATCCGAGTTTGATCAGACTATAATTCGGAGCCAACTCGAAAAAAAAATAAATTGTCCACTCACTTCCAGCCTGGGCCGATTATTTGATGCTGCTGCATCACTAGCTGGTGTTTGTCAAACGATAAATTACGAAGCACAGGCTGCGATTGAGTTTGAAGCGCTGAATGACCCAGATGAACATGGGCGATATGAATTTGATTACAATGATGGAATTGTAGATCCTAAAAATGCCATGGAATTGTTAATTAATGATTCCATCCGGGGCGTGCCAGTAAATAAAATTTCGGGAAAGTTTCACAATGGCCTGGCTAGTATGGTCGTTGATATTTGCGGCAAAATACAAAGAGAAACTAGCTTATCTGAAGTAGCGCTATCTGGTGGCGTCTGGCAAAACATCACATTGTTAAATAAAACAGTTGCTCTTCTTGAAAATAAAGGTTTTTCAGTATTAATTCACCATAAAGTACCATCAAATGATGGGGGCCTGGCCTTGGGTCAGGCAGCAATCGCTGCATACAAAATGCAACATTAGGAGGCGCTATGTGTTTGGGTGTTCCAGGAAAAATAATCGATATTTACGAAAAGAATGGTCTTTCCATGGGGAAAGTTGATTTTGGTGGGGGAGTGCTGCGAGAAACTTGCCTGGCTTACGTTCCAGAAGCAATAATCGGAAATTACACTATTATTCATGTTGGTTTTGCGCTGAGCGTATTGAGTGAAACCGAAGCCCAGGAAACACTGGCTTTATTAACTGAAATAGCCAATCTCAATGACGAGATTGGGCCGGATCCGATTAATTAGCAAAAATATTAATTGTGATAGGAAACAATTTATATGAAATACCTGACTGAATTTCGTGACGCCCAGCTGGTCAACGGGGTTGTGGAAGAAATAAAGAGGATCATTACTCGTCCCTGGGTAGTGATGGAAATCTGTGGTGGACAAACCCATTCGATTGTTCGACATGGTCTGGATCAGCTTTTGCCAACTTCCATCGAACTTGTCCACGGACCCGGTTGCCCAGTTTGCGTCACACCGTTAGAGCAAATTGATCGGGCGCTTGCCATTGCCAGCCGGCCAGAGGTGATATTTACATCGTACGGCGATATGCTGAGGGTGCCGGGCTCAAATAATGACCTCTTTTCTATACGGGCTTCGGGCGGTGATGTCCGAGTTGTATATTCACCTTTGGATTCGGTTCGAATTGCCCAGGAGAATCCGGATAAACAGGTTGTGTTTTTTGCAATTGGCTTTGAAACAACCGCACCTGCAAATGTAATGTCAGTAATCCAGGCCAAGAATTTGGGCCTAAAGAATTTTAGTGTACTGGTTTCGCATGTTCGCGTACCGCCAGCGATCCATGCAATCCTTGGGTCCAAATCTAACAGGGTGCAAGGTTTTTTGTTGGCAGGGCATGTCTGTGCAGTGATGGGATTTCATGAGTATCCTGCTTTAGCAAATGAGTATCAAGTTCCCATGGCCATTACCGGATTTGAACCACTTGATTTGGTACATGGAATATTAAATATTATCCGGTCTTTGGAAAATGGGCGACTTAATGAAATAAATAATGCTTATTCTCGGGCGGTTACTTACGAGGGGAACAAAGCTGCCCAAAAAATTATCGACAGTGTCTTTATGGAATGTGACAGGCCCTGGAGGGGCATCGGAATAATCCCTTCTTCCGGTTGGTGCCTTCGCCCAGAATACGATAAATTTAATGCAGAACTTCGTTTTGAAGTAGGTGATATCCATCCAAAAGAATCCGAGCTATGTATTGCTGGACAAATTATGCAAGGAAGAAAAAAACCCCACGATTGCAGTGCGTTTGGTACTTTATGCTCGCCTGAACATCCTTTAGGGGCAACCATGGTTTCATCCGAAGGCTCTTGTGCAGCATATTTCAAATACGGAAGATAATAAAGTTAAAAATGGATAATTACATGGAAAATCCACTACCTGACGTTGACATTACAGGTGCTGTTTGCCCGGTACCCTTGACTCATAAAGAGCAAATTGTCATGGGCCATGGGTCGGGTGGTAAGATGAGCGCAGATTTAATTTCAAAAATATTTTTTCAAGCCTTTGA
>CAZLJB010000184.1:0-2098 GCA_964559195.1 uncultured Anaerolinea sp.
ATCTGTTTGGCAAAGGCTCGTGAACCTTGTATCCAATCCCAACCGGGGATGCGGCCATTATCTTCCAGATCGATAAATAGTAAGGCGGTTGGAACGCTATCGATAGGCAAAGTGTGTGCGAGCTCTAATAATACAGCGACACCCGATGCTCCATCATTCGCACCCGGGACGGGTAAGATTCGATTGGAAATTATTGGATCGTTATCGGCAAAAATCCGACTGTCATAATGAGCGCCAAGAAGAATAACTGGATTCGGGCTGCTGCGTGTAGCGAGTATGTTTTTTGCCGTGTGACCATTTATGGATTGTTCAAGAACGACTGATCCCCATCCAAATTTTAATAAATTTGCTTGAATATATTCTATTGCTTTTAAATGGGCTTGCGAATCGGGCACGCGTGGACCTAAGTTAACCAGATCTTGGACTGTAGTTAATGCTTGTACTCCATCAAAGGCCTTAGGAATAATATTTTGATCCAGCCGCTCCAACCAAATGAAAATACCAAATACAATGACAATAAGTACACCAATTATGGTTAATAATAACCTTTTAGCCTTCATAGTTTACCAGAAAATTATCCAAGGATGATTTTGCCCTGTTTGAATAAAGTAGGGCTCTATCACGTTTGTTGCTTTTAGCAGTAGTCTCTGACAGTGGTGGTAATATCCCAAAATTGGCTTTCATGGGTTGAAAATGACTCATTTCAGCGTTGCAAATATAATGGCATAAAGCACCTATCATGGTCTCTTCAGGAAGTTCGGCTAATATTTTCCCCTGCGCAATACGAGAAATATTCCACCCGGCAAGTAGACCGGTTGCAATATTGCCCATATAACCTTCAACTCCTGTAATTTGGCCTGCGAAAAATAAGTCTGTTCTTTTGCGGGATTGCAGGGTGGGATTTAAAATAATGGGGGATGCAATAAAGGTGTTTCGGTGCATCTGCCCGTACCTGAAGAACTCAGCCTTTGATAAGCCCGGGATCGTTCGAAAAACGCGTCGCTGTTCGGAAAAAGTTAGATTAGTTTGGAAACCGACCATATTGTAGAGATTCCCAGCGAGGTTATCTTGCCGTAGTTGGACAACTGCGTATGGTTGGCGTGGTACCCGTGGATCAGCCAACCCAATCGGCCGGAGAGGACCAAAGGCCAAGGCTTTTTCTCCGCGACCAGCGATGATTTCGACGGGTAAACAGCCTTCAAAAAACAAGTTGGAGCCGGCGGTGACACCTTTTTCAATTGCGAGCTCAAACTCTTGAAGTTTAATTCGCTCTGCCGTACTCAAAATTGAGACGAAATTTTGATAATCGCTCTTCAGGTGGAAAGGGCAATTAATATAATCGCCACCACTTTGCGCTACTTCATCCCAGCGAGATGCTCTGTAGGCAATTTCCATGTCTATCGAATCGGCTGCAATAATTGGAGATATCGCATCAAAGAAATATAGGTTTTCTTGGCCGCTAAAGTCGGCAATTGATTTTGACAGACTTTTTGATGTAAGAGGGCCTGAAGCTACTAAAACCAATCCTTCGGGTATTTCTGTAATTTCCTGCCTGATAATTTCGATTTTGGGATGTGATAGGAGACGTTCGGTGACTCTGGAAGAGAATTCTAAACGGTCAACTGCCAGCGCTGCTCCGGCTGGAATAGCAGTTTGTTCGGCAATTTCGAGTAAGAGTGAGCCCATTCGGCGAAGTTCTTCTTTTAGCAAGCCAGATGAACGATCTGGCAGATTGGAGCCCAATGAGTTTGAACAAACAAGTTCGGCAAGATAATCTGTCTGGTGTGCCCCGGTAGAAATGGTCGGTCTCATTTCGTACAATTTGACATTAAGGCCGTGATTGGCGATTTGCCAGGCTGCTTCTGAGCCGGCAAGCCCCCCACCTATAACAATTATATCTTTTCTCATAAAGTTAACCCTGGTTTGCTGAATATTTAAAATTTGCTTTGTGAAGCTTATTAAGTATTTTACCATCTCTGTTTGTCGAGGAAAAATGCATGTAATTAAGTGTGTAAAGTATAATTAAAGTATGGGTATCAGATCAAAGCAAGTTTCCAATTTGAAAGAAGCCTGTCTTTTGACTGGTGCGTGTTGGTGT
>CAZLJB010000184.1:2198-3600 GCA_964559195.1 uncultured Anaerolinea sp.
GCAAACATTATCGAATCGAACCCAATTATTAAACCTGTTGAAGAAATTGATTTATTACAGAACGAAATAATTGAATTAAAGTTAAATCAGCAAGAGCTTCAGGCAAGGATTAACGCTCAGCGTGAAGCAGAAGCCGGATTAATTCAAACAGCCAAGTTGGCGGCGGTGGGTGAAATGGCTGCCGGGGTTGCGCATGAATTAAACAATCCTTTAACTTCGATAGTCGGATTTACCGAATTGGTATTGGAAGAATTGCCCGAAGAATCCGTTTTGCGAAAAGACCTGGCACTAGTATTGCAGGAAGCTCTGCGAGCCAGAAGCGTAGTGCGAGGTCTTCTGGATTTTGCACGCCAAACTGAAACAATACGCATTAAGGTCGATATCAATGAAATAATAAATGATGTCTTAATGCTTACGAAGCACTTCATGTCCACAAATAACGTAATATTAGAGAAGCATCTTGGCGAAAATTTGAATTGGATTTTTGTTGATTGTAATCAAATTAAGCAAGTGGTCATCAATCTGATTAACAACGCGCTGCATGCCATGCCTGCCGGTGGGAAGATTGTTATAGAGACAGCGGAGCGATTTGGGTATGGGAGCCCTTGGCTTACCCTGACTGTGAAAGATACCGGTGTGGGAATTCCGCAAGAAAATCTGGAACGGATTTTTGAACCGTTTTTTACGACACGGGGAGATCAGGGCGGTACGGGCTTGGGACTTTCAGTGACATTTGGAATTGTTACTGATCACGGTGGCATGATCGAGGTTGAAAGCGAACTTCAAGTCGGGTCAAGTTTCATGGTTTGGCTGCCTATGGATCAACCAGAATGAGACAACCTCGGATCCTTGTAATTGATGACGAGCCTGGGATCACATTGCTTTGTGAACGTATTCTTGCGAAAGCAGGTTACGATGTTCTTGCACTGACAGACCCGAGAGTTGCCCTTGAAATTTTGCGAAAAGAGCGTTTTGAGCTTATTTTAGTTGACATTCGAATGCCTGAAATTGGCGGATTTGATGTGATGCAGCAGGCGCGGGATATTCAACAGGATATTGCGATATTGGCAATGACTGGTTTTGGTAGTGTAGAAACCGCAATCGAGGCTCTTCGGCGTGGTGTCGATGGATTAATTCTCAAGCCTTTCGAGAAAGCTGAACTGGTCGAGTCAGTTGAGCAAGCTTTGACCGATAGTCAGAAAAAGCAAGATGCGGCACGCGTTCAGGCACTTAGACCCCTATTTAGTTTGATCGAAACATTATTCTCAGAAACGAGACCAGACCAGCTGATAGACTTAATTCTTGATGCTGCCTGCAAACAATTGGCATCCCCCAATGTTGGGTTTTATCAAATTAATGAAAAAGAGCAGCAGGTAAAATTAATCGCTGGGCGCGGTAAATT
>CAZLJB010000184.1:3700-6471 GCA_964559195.1 uncultured Anaerolinea sp.
TCCATAGCCATGGAAAATGCCCGGCTTTACGAAGAATTACGTGCTTATGTAAAAAAAATAGAAGGGTCTCAGCAAGCTTTGGTGCAGGCTGAGAAATTGGCGGTTGCAGGTCGCCTGACAGCCTCAATTGCCCATGAAATTAATAATCCTTTACAAGGGGTTCGTAATTGTTTCCACCTTGCGATGCGAGAAGACTTGCCTGCGGATATGCGGAAAAAATATCTCGATATGACTCAACAAGAATTGGAACGATTGATGACCACGGTTCAAAGGATGCTTGATTTTTATCGACCAAGTGCAGAATTTAAGCCGGTTCAAATATTAGATCTCCTTGAGCACGTTTTAAGTTTATTGGACCAACAATTGCACGATAGGAAAATACGTGTAACCACATCCTGGCCTGCCAGATTGCCAAGCATTAAAGCAATTAGTAATCAAATTGAGCAGGTTTTTATTAATTTAATTCTAAATGCTCATGATGCAATGCTGGATGGGGGTGAATTGTGGATTAGCATTGCTCAAAAAAGAAAAATGCTCGAGATAAATTTTCAGGATACTGGAACGGGTATACCTGCAGACTTGCAAGCTAACATATTTGAACCCTTTGTAAGTACGAAAGGGACATCCGGCTTAGGCTTGTCAGTATGTTATGACATTATTTCTGCACACGGTGGCCGATTAGATTTGGTAAGCAATTCAAAGCCAGGCGCTTGTTTCAGGGTTTTGCTGCCAATCAATCAACTTAGGGAGAATTTAACATGAATAATAATATAATTGTGGTTGATGACGAGCCTATTGCCAGGCAATCGATAAGCGACATTTTACGATTGGAAGGCTATAACGTTACTTCATTTCCGAATGGCGAGTTGGCCGTTGAGCACGTACGTCGTTATTCGGTGGATTTAATACTTTTGGATTTAAAGATGCCCGGTATGAATGGGCTTGATGTTGTTCAAGTTGTAAACCAAATATCTCCTGATACTGAAATTATTTTATTGACAGCTTATGGGTCCATGGAATCAGCAGTGGAGGCGCTCCGACATCGAGTTCATGATTATTTATTAAAACCAGCTTCTCCATTGCAAATTCTGGAAAGTGTCAGAAGAGGTTTTGAGCGACGGAGTGCCCGGCTGATGGAACATGGCGAGGTGGATGGTGGCCAGAATGTCTACAAAATGTCTGACGGATTTGAAATAGATTTAATGCGACGAACCGTTTCCTTGGGCAATCTTGAAGAATCTTTAACCCCGGCAGAAGGTCATTTACTAAAAGTCTTCCTGGAAAATCCGGGAAAAGTATTTTCACACCGTGAACTTGTTTTGCTTGTTCAAGGTTATGATGTTTCTCAACGTGAAGCTCAGGAAATATTGCGCCCTCTTGTAAGTCGTCTCAGGCACAAATTGAGTGTTTTCCCAGGTTTATATAAGCGAGTTGTAAGTGTTCGGGGGACAGGATACATATTTGAAACAAACTGAGTTTGATAGATTGAAATTATCTAAACTGAAGATATCCGCCGTTCAATTATCAGTTCAGGCAATTAATGAAATAATGGAAGTGTAAAGAAGAAATTACTTCCTTTACTTATTTCACTATTTACTCCAATCCGTCCACCATGCAGATCAATTAGCCGTTGGCAAATTGAAAGACCGAGGCCAGTACCACTCGACTTATGTCTCGATGTAGAATCCAATTGAGTAAAAGCCAAAAATAACTTAGCCTGGTCCTCGATTGAAATTCCAGGGCCAGTATCTATCACGCTAATCAGCATTTCCTGTTGTTGCTTGTTACTTACTTGAATTTCAGCTTTGACTGTAATTGTTCCATCATCCGTGAATTTTGCTGCATTAGAGATTAAGTTCAATAATACCTGGCGCAGACGCATGGGATCTGCTCTTACTGTGGGTAAATCTGGATTAAGTTTTGACAATAAAGTAATGGGTTTGTCTTTGATCAAACCGAGGGCAGTAGATAATACGCTTTTAATGGTGTCAGCGATATTAAGTTCCTCAAAGGTCATTTCCATTTTGCCAGCTTCGATTTTTGACAGATCCAAAATATCGTTAATAAGACCCAGCAAATGTTGGCCCGAATTGTAAATTGCCGAGAGATCTTGCTGCTGTTGGTCTGAGACGGGACCATCAATCCCTTTTAAAATAACCCGGGAAAAGCCAATGATTGAATTGAGGGGAGTACGCAATTCATGCGACATATTTGCCAGAAATTGGCTTTTTACCCGGTCCAATTCTTGCATTTCAGATACTGCTTTTTGAACTAAAAGGTAGGAATTGGCATTTTCAATTGCAAAGGAAATTTGATCTGCAAACGCTTCCAGTATAGCGATTTCGCCTGGTTGGAAGGAATCAATTTCATCGGACTGAAGATGTAATACTCCTAGGACGTGACCGCTAATTTTTAGAGGAATGGCAGTTTCTGCGCGAGTATCAGATAAGGTATGGGCGGTCTTATAAAATGTGTCAATGGCTGTATTATTAATAACAACTGTTTTGCCATTTGAAATGGCATTTCCGATGACCGATTTTTGTTCTAAGGGAATTGCATGTTTCCGGGCAATTATTAATTCCCCATCTGTACCAATTCCTTCTTGAAAGATGGCGCATTTTTTTGAATCATCATAAGTATACAATGTTACGGAATTATATGAAAAACGGTTTTTAATCAGTTCAATAGATCGTTTGATTAAAGTCTCTAAATTCAGGGATGAAGTGACCAGGCGGCTCACCTCATTGGCAATTGCGAGGTATTCTGTTTGT
>CAZLJB010000185.1:0-6459 GCA_964559195.1 uncultured Anaerolinea sp.
CGCTGGAAAGCCATTCCTTCATCCTATGTCACATAGTGACTTTTGCGCTATTGCCAAAATACGAATAATCAGTTTGGTGTGCGCACGAATTTGCGGGCTGGCGCACAATTCGCCGATTTGGGCGAATTTGTCTCAAGATTCATGGAAAACAGCCTGACACCTTGCAACGAGGATTTATTACTGGCCGGGTTGAATAAAACCAATCAAGAGTGCAAAAATGCTCGCGCCGATGGAAATTGTGACGATTGGGCAAGCTATTTTTCTGGCCTGAAATTTGGACACGGCTAATCAGGGACTCTTGGGCAGCGCGCCGGGATTTCCAGCTGCTCTCCCAGCACGCTTACGTCACGCTGAGGTTGTACGATATTCATAGACCTGCCGAGGGCAGGGACATTTGCAAGGAGAATAAAAAATGCAACCAAAATTGATTTCACAAACAGGTCTTAAAGTCCGCACGAACTGTCGCTTGGGTTATTATAGTTTTGGCCCAACCGAGCCGGGAGAAACTCTTACAGAAGCAGAATCTCGTAACGATACATGCCTGAGGGACCGCGATAAGCGCTCTTTGGAGTGTTTCTTGGTAGGTTGGCCTCAGAAAAATAAGTATTGGCCGTATTGCGATGGCAACATGAATGGAAAAGAACTCGATCGGTGCATGGCCACTGTTTGGGGGCCTGATGATTTGAAGACTTACAGAAGCCAGGGTATTGGTGGAGGCCCTTACAATTCACCCGCTGGTGACACGTGTTTTAATCAATTCTACGATCGGTACAAAAATCAAGGGTGGGCCATCGATCAGAATAAAGCAGAATGGGAAAACTGCTTGATAGCGTCAAAGGTTTAAGCGTAAAATCAGGCCAGCAGGTTCACGAGGTAAGCCTCAGTAAATCTCGCTGGAAAGAAATCCTGCCTCATCAAAAATAGATATTTCCAGGGATGCAGGGGATCAGGCGCTTGTGTACGGATGTTTTCGCCTGCATCCCCTTCATTTCTGCCAGGTGGCAGGCTCGAAAACAACGCTTACGTCACGCTGATGATGTACGATATTCATAGACCTGCCGAGGGGTGGGAGTCATTCAAAAGGAGAAAATGAGATGAAAATCAAACTGAAACGAAACATATCAACCGGTTTGGCCGTGCGCACAACACTCAAAGCGGGGGAAGATTATGTGCCGTGTGGTTGTGCCTCAGTCAAAAACGCCGGTTGGCAGTGCGATGACGGTAAGGAAAATTCTGAAATGGTGCGGAGCGTGCCGGAAATATCTAGCTGGATGCAAAAATATTGTTCCGGGCCCGATGAACTCATGTTTCACAATAATACGCCCATAAAACCGGATTTGGATCTTAGCTAATTTCTGCCTTTCCCCAACACCTCCCACATCTGGGGGGTGTTTTTGTGCTTGGGCGCATTTTGACCTGCCCAATTTCCGATTTGCTCAAAACTGGTGCCAAAACCGGCTCTCCCGTCACGCTTACGTCACGGCAGGTGAATATAATGGGATTAATTGATAAGGTAGGATATTAGTTGCGCCCGGGCAGTGCAGTTTGGAACAATCCAGATTTTTCGAGCCAGTCACCCATGAGTGATAAAGGAGAGCATGCAATGAATATCAAAACAGATGTAAAAATTGGTGGTTATCCAGGTGGCAGTTATACGACGCAGGAATGTGGAAATATTTCTTATGACCCGACAAATGGTCTATTGACAGCTGATTGCGAAGATCATGCCGGTAGTTTATTCCATACTTCTGTAATTGTCCCGACAAAATATGATGATATTGTCAACTGTAGTGGGGAACTGGAAATAAATAATTGCACGGGGGAGGTATGGGGATCCTGACTTTCACTCTGCTAAAAACTCGACCTAAAAAAACAGTCCTGCCAGTCACGCTCAGAGAGTTCGATATTCATAGACCTGCCGAAGGGGCAGGGATGGTTCCGTGGATTGGAATTTAATTTCACGGCAGCAATACCCTATCCAGAACACGCTGGAAAATCAAATTTTTTATGCATGGCAGGGCCAGATCTACAGGCTTAAAGATTCTGCCAGGCAAAAAGAAAGGAGCAGAGAAAATGACCCAACCCAATCACCAACCTGAACAGACCGGCCTGCGGGTGCGCAGCGGCACCCGCGCCGGGGAGTGGCGCAAAGAATCAGATGTTTCATGGTTCTCCCCAAATTTCGTCAATTATCTGAGTTGCGAACAGTCCGGATCTGATTATATAGCCAGTTGGATCTGCTCGGATCAAATCAAATCCGGAGATCCCTGGTATGTTGACGGGAAGCAAGAAATTGAGAAATATTTAAAAGATAAATAGTTCCATACTAAAAAAGGAGCATTCTTATGATTGAATTTATCAGACAAGTCGGGCTTCCGCTTCGCAGCGGGCTGCGCTCGGGATATTGTGATATTTCAAGGGGACAATATGGGCAAGTTACCGAAGCGGATTGCTATCAGGAAAGAGCCAGTGTACCTTTTGGAGCTCGCTGCCAGGTTGATAGCAATGGGGATTGGAAGTGTTGGAGTGTCAGGCAAAATCAACAAACTGATTACAAAAATGGCATAGATTACATATATAAAAGGGGTTCTGGTGGTTTAGATGCCATGAAATCCTTTATGGGTACAAATTAAAGCCAGGTGTCCTCGAGTATTGACCTGGCGAAGTACACACCCATGTGCTGGTGGGATCTGACGATCGATATGAGAACTGCGTATCATCTTGCAACAAAGCCTACCCGAACCGCCCAGGCATGAAAACGAAGGATTTGGATTCCTGCTTATCCGGCTGTGAAACCCTCAACGCTGCGCCCCAGCAAAGCTGAGATTGATGAATGTGAATAATCGCCATGGCGCGGTCGCGGCAGGATTGGCCCTATCAGAATAAGGAGAATTTAGATGGAAAACCGTACCAATCATAAAAGCAGATTTGTCGCGGCATCCTTGCTGCAGGTTCGGACGAATATCAGGGCTGGTAAAGATTGTGGTTGTCGGGAACAAAAGGATGGCTCATACCTCTGCTCGAAAGATTGGAATGCTTATTCACGTGAGATTGTCTCAATCACGCATGACGGGTTTGATGAATGGCAGGGGACATGCACTGCGGACGACCCGTACGGGCAACATGGGGTAAAGGGCTGGGGATGAACCTCCTGAAATTCAGGAGTAAAAATCCCTTTGTTTCAACCTGGTTATCCTAAACCCCAGTAACCTTGCTCAGGCAAAAAATAATCATTTCTTTCACCCGTATGTCCACGGCCAGGCTGCGTGCTGGATCATAACACGGTTCGCCATTCAAGATCACACAAGGAGAGCTTCCAATGCATACCAAAACAGGACTCCACATTGGCGGTGAAAATACCACTGATTTCCTTCCAGAGGGTAGCTATAGGGATTCTTGCATTAGCATGAATTATTCACAATCGAGTGGGTACCTGTGGGCCAAATGTCCATTGTCGGAGATACATAAAAATAAGGATGGTATAAAATACCAAAATTATAACGATACCAGCTTAGGGCTCCCGGCCGGCTACACCGGCGACATCTCAAATTGCAATGGTATTTTAAAGCCAGGCAAATGCTAACAAGATCGATGCCGCTAAAACCAATTAGCGTTAAAACAGTTTTTTCACTTCAAGCTCGTTATTACCTCGAATGAATATTCTCTCTTCCAAGAACTCGCCCCAAAACCGCCCCTCCCGTCACGCTTACGTCACGCCCAGGGTGTACGATATTCATAGACCTGCCGAGGGCAGGAGTCATTCAAGGAGAATAAAAAATGCAAGCAAAATTGATTTCACAGACAGGTCTCAAAGTCCGCACGAACTGTCGCTTGGGTTATTGGAGTTTTGGCCCAACAGAGCCAGGAGAAAAGCGTACGGACGCTCAAAGGGACAATGATATATGTATAAAACAACGCGACATACGCTCTTGGGACTGTTTCAGGGCTGGATGGCCTCAGGATGTGTGGAACTGCGCGGGCAACAACAATGGAAAAGAACTCGATCGATGCATGGCCACTGTTTGGGGGCCTGAAGATTTGAAGACTTACAGAAGCCAGGGTGGTAGCCCCTACAATTCATCCGGTGGTGATATATGCTTTGATCAATTCTACGCCCGGCACCAACAAGGGTTGGCCATCGATGAGAATAAAGCAGAATGGGGTAGATGTGTAAACACTATTTAAATCAGGCCAGCAGGTTCACGAGGTAAGCCGCAGTGGATCTCGCTGGAATGAAATCCTGCCTCAAATTTTGCGACAATTCCTTCAATCCCGGGCCAGGCAAGAAAATAAGGGATTTGGAGATGTGCCTATCTGTGATTATTATAAATGCCCGGTTGATCCAAAGCTGTAAACTGCTGCAGAAAATCACCCCAAAAAACCTTAGCTTCTTGCAGAGGTTGACTGATAAAAAAATACGTACAACATTATTCAGGAGGATAGGATGAAAAAAGTGATTGTCTCAAACGGTGTGCGCGTGCGCAGCCAGGTGAAGGCTGGATTTGACTCTTGCGCAAAATGTCATTTGGGGTGCACCCATCATTCGGAAGAAATTAAAATAAAAATTTGCAAGGCTATATGTGACAACAGCCCTTATTGCAATAACGGCGCACCATCGCATGTTGGTGGTTTACCATCCAACGGATAACAACCTTTACGGAAAAAATGGAGAATTGTGTATTGGTCAGGTAACGGTTGGACAAAACAACTCATTCCCTGTCATTCCAGTAAGAGATTCTGGACGATGTGCGAGGAACGGCCTTTGCACTTCCGTGACGCGGCAATCTTCCTCGCCGGCCTGGAGATTGCCGCGGCAAAGTACGCCTCGCAATGACAAATCGAAGCGGCTACTTTGTCTAACCTATCGTTGACCAATACAGAAAATGGAGAATTGACATGAAAATAAAAAAAATTGCAAGTCAGGGGTTGTTGAGGGATCCTATTATTTTTCATGTGAAGGTATTGCGGAAACGCCGCAAAGTGATGGAAGTACATATTTAGCTTGTTTTTGTCAAACCAGCGGTGGCAGATACGTACCCAGCGCACTGCTCGTGCCAGCCGGTTACGATGGTGATGTGGCCAATTGCAATGGAACCCTGAAATTGGGCAGCTGCAGGCCGCCGAATAAATTACCGCTACAACGTTGAATCAAAAAACCCTGCCTGGCAGGGGGCCTTTGCGAAGAAGAAGATCAACTTGCCTGGCCAAAAGGAGCTAAAAAATGATACACACCAATCTTCACCCTGGACAAACCGGTATACGGGTGCGCAGCGGCGCTTATGCGGGAAAGTGTACCCAAGAAGATGAAAAAACCTGGTATTGCCCAATACATTCTGAATATCTTTACTGTGAACCCACTGACCCATACATACACACATTCATATCGTTGTAATGAAAGTGGTACAGTAACTTCATTTTATGCACTGTCCGAAAACAACATCCTATCACGCTCAGGGTGTACGATAATCATATACCTGCCGAGGGGCAGGAATATTCGAAAGGAAAAATACATGAAACCTATCCAATTGAAAGCCGGGCAAGACTCAGAACCAGCCCGGGCAGGAATAAGAGTGCGAACACAATTAAAAGTGGGGCCGCATAATTCTTTAGAACCATGTGAGTATTGTAAGGAGAATTGCGATAATAAGCCTTTAGCAATAATAGGAACTTGTAAACAAGACTGCCAGAGTAATGTTTGCGACAATTAGCGCTCAATAGAATCCCGACATGCGCCGCCAAGGGAATAGAGGTAATCGAGATGCAGAAATAAACCCAACCGTCAGCCTGCGTTACAGGCGACAGGGGTAATGAGATAGAGCAATTCAGACAGGAGAAAGACAATGGAAGAACTTTTTGACCGTGAAACAATTGCACTCAACCGAACAGGCAAGCTGACTGATGCCCAACAAAAAGAACTCAGTGCGGATACCAACCCGAAGATCTGGCTAATCATGTCAGGTTTCCTGGGGTTGGTCGGAGCGCTGTTTTACGCGCTGCTCAGTTCGCCCGAAAGCGATGTAAATATTCGAAACTTAGTCCTGGGTATTGTGGGGTTGTGCCTGCTGTTCAGCGTCTGGCGCGGCACCCGGCTGCTGCTGATGCGATACAAATTGTTATCCGATCAACTGCTGAGCGAGACGGGCACAGTCAGTTGCAAAAAGCTGGATGCCCTCGACAGAATGCGATATAGCCCCGAGACCGATGGCGGTCTACGGCTCTACCCAGGCGGATTGGCAGGGCTGAGCGCAAACCTGCCACCTGGTCGATTCCGTTTTTACTTCCTGTCAACGCAGCGCTGGCTGCTCTCGGCTGAACCCATTTCTAGCCTGGAAGAATTAACCCGAAATTATAACGAAATCCTGGCCCGCTTTTTTAAATACAGCCAGGAGGATTTGGCCATATATCGTGAGAAGATCGGAAGAGCGTCGTGTAGGGAAAGAGTGTTCAGAGCCGTGTAGA
>CAZLJB010000186.1:0-1559 GCA_964559195.1 uncultured Anaerolinea sp.
TCCCAAACCCAACCCGATCGTCTGGTCTTCCCAATCTGGGGATGAGCGCAAGAAAGAACTAAAACCGGCGGAGGTGCGTGCTTCTTTGCCGCCTCAGCAGCAGACGGTTTACTTGCACCGTGATTCCAAGAACCGTGCCGGTAAAGGCGTTACGCTCTTGAAAGGATTGGTTTTGACGGAGACTGATTTATCTGCCCTGGCAAAAACAATCAAACAGGCTTGTGGCACAGGTGGAACGATCAAGGACGGTGTTATTGAAATTCAGGGCGAACACCGCGAAAAAATTGCGGAATTGCTGCGGAAACTTGCTTATAAAGTCAAAATTGCGGGTGGATAAGGCATTTTATTTACCTGTTTGTCGGGGAAATGACCACGCGGAAACCAAAATTATAAAACCTGAAATCCGGGTAATAGCGCTGACGATTGGAACAACGCGCAAATTCGCCAGTGTAAAAATAGGAGCCTCCACGTAAGATGCGGGCCTGATTATCGGGGGCAAGCAAATCTTCGCGAGTCTGATCGGTGGGATTATAAGGATATCCAAAATCAGCCAGACTGCGAGTCCACTCGCGCACATTGCCTGCCATATCCAGCACACCAAATGGACTGGCTCCGCCCGGGAAAAAACCTGCGGGTGTAGTGGAGCCGATGGCTAATTCGCTGGTATTGGAATGTAGTTCAGCCCAGTCTCCCCATGGATATTCGCGTTGATCATCAGCCCCGCGGGCAGCCTTTTCCCATTCGGCTTCACTGGGCAGGTTGACGGGTTGATTGATTTTAGCCGCCATCCATTCGCAATAGGCCAGGGCTTCCTGCCAATTTACATTCACAACCGGGTGGTGTTCAAGCCCACGAGGCGCCAGACCAGCGTGCCAATGATCCGGGGCTTCTGCGCCAGTATCCCCCAGGTAGAGGGCGTATTGAGCATTTGTGACGGGTATACGGGAAATTTGGTAAGCCGGTAAAAAGACCCGCTGAGCGGCATTGTTTGCGCCATCCGCAGCTCCCATCCAAAATTCGCCTGCTGGTATTTGAACCCACTCAGGTTCACCAAACGGCGGCTTCCAAAAACGCGCGGATGCCTGCCCACCCTGTAAGTTTGAGAGGGCGTTACTGGCCAGTACTTTATCTCCCAGCTTCTGCCGGTCACCTGCTAAAAAAGGCGAATTGACTATTCTCTTGAGACTCTTTCTAACATCCTCCAGAACCACCGGTTCGAGTTCCTTGAATTTAATATCTGAAAGACATTCAGCCGCCAGTAAACTGGAGATGGTCAGATGCTGTACGGATGGAATTCCAGCCTCAAGAATCAGACCTACCAGTTCACTTACACGATGTTTGGCTGTACGGTTGAGGATCCCAGCTTCAAACAATAGCACTGCATGCCACCAGGGCGAAGACAGGCATTTTTGGGTGTATGCGAGCGTGTCATCCCGAACCGAAAGGGCATGCGCAGCCAGTACTTCCTGATAGACACGCTGCGAAAAAGCCCACCTGCCCTGCCGTCGTTCAACAAACAAATCCGAATTTTCAACCGGAAAACGCAGGAACCCTTCCAA
>CAZLJB010000186.1:1659-6428 GCA_964559195.1 uncultured Anaerolinea sp.
GCCTGTATAGTTGTAACCAATTTTTCGGCACTTTGTTTTGCCAAACTAAGTGCAACTGGCGAATCAGCTCCAGCCAGCCCACTTTCAATTAAGTTTGAAAACATTCGTACAAATTGGCGCACTTCAGAAGTGATCAACTCCCGAAGTTCAAGTGTCCCGAATTGCGCATCCAACAGAGGCTGACATTCATTATTCCAAAAACGGCTGGTGATAATATACCGGCAGGATGGATATCGGTTTACGAAACCGGTCAACAACCTTAATACGCGCTGGCGGACATGCTCGTCTTCGATCTCATCCAATCCATCCAACAACATCAATGCCTTGCCAGTCACAATATGAGAATCGAAAAATTTTTCAGGCAGGGATTGGCCCTGGAAATGGGTTGTCTCTCTCAAAAATCTTAACAGGCGGGCCGGGCTTTGTGTACCGGATTTACGGTATTTTCGCTTAATAAAAAACCCAAGCTCCCGCAACGAAATCAGGATTGGTAAATGATCATCTTCAACATTAATTAAGCGGCTTTTGGCTGAGGGCCGGGCCGTAGTCTTTTCCTGGCCGGCTTTTTCAGAAACCGGGGCTGTTTTCTCTGCCCGAAGCGACCTGGCATATATCAACAACATATAGTATAGCAAGGTGGTTTTACCAGAACCGGGGCGACCGGTTATGACCAGACGCCGGTAGCGCTGTAAAGCGCTTGCCAGGCTGAGGGCAGCTGCGCCACCATACGGCCCATCATCCCGCTCAGGACGAATCACCCCAAGTCTTTTATCCATGAGTTGTAAAGGAAAATAGAGCTTTTCTAACTGGAGCCTGACAGGCAAAGTCCCGGTATTAAAACCTGCCAGATTCACAAATTCCAAGGATGACAGAATCGCATCGATATATTGTTGGTGTACATCCGTGAGAGAAACAACAGCTTGTTTATTTTGTGGCTGTGGCTTTGAGTCCTTCTTTTTGGCTTTTTCGTCGGAGTTGAGCTGCCCGGAAAGCAGTGGGGTTTCGCTGAAAACTGATGGGGAACTCTTCGCTGCGATATCCGTCGTTGTTGAATCGACCTGGCGAGGGATTATCGCGCCCGGATCCGGTGGGGTTTCCGTGAACATAACGCGCAAGACTTCGAAAGTCTTTTTAACTTTACTAATAATATTCTGAAACTTGTCTTGAGCGGGCATCCTCACTCCAACAGTGAACTTCATACCAATATACAACAAGGATGCCATTCAAGCAAGCAGATAACACCCGAGATAAAAATTATTTCAAAATTGTTAACTTCACGTAACCAGTCAGAGGGTGTTTTCCTAAAAAGAAAAGGGGTGTGGGTTTTGTTGAGTTTTCACGGGAAGATCACCCGTGAAAACTCAACAAGCAGAGAAAACCTTCAATTTTTGTGCGTCCGGGCGGCTAGATCAGTTGGAAATAATTCCAAACCGAAAGCAGTTAGCCAAATAACGTTACGACAGCCTCACGAAACATCCTGGTGTGATAGTCCACATCTGCCAGAGTGGTCTCTGGGGAAATCAAGGCCATATTATGAAAAGGGGTCATCAGAATGCCGCGATTGAGCATAAACAGGTGCATATAGCGATCGAGCTCGTGATCAATGGCCGCTGCAGCCTGGCCCCCATTTTTGGGTGGGGTTGGGCGAAACCAATACTCGGAACGATTACCGAGACGTTTAACAATCCAGGGCAGACTGAATTCCTGGATGACAGCTTCAACTCCGGCCGTGAACCTGTCCTGAAGGGCAAATGCCTGTTCGTAAAAAGCAGGAGTGAGTACCTCTTCAAAAGTTGCCTTCATGGCAGCTATGGAAAGGGCATTGCCTGCCAGGGTACCGCCTATGCCACCCACATCGGAATCATCCTTTACCAGCAAAGCGTCAAAACGATCGGCCACTTCACTGGTGAAACCATAAATGGCAGCCGGGATTCCTCCAGCAATCGGTTTCCCAAGGGTTAAAAAATCTGGTTCCAGGCCAAAGGCGCTGGTATAACCACCCGGCCCGGTACAAATCGTATGAGTTTCGTCAATAATCAGCAAACTGCCATATTTTCTGGTCAAATTGCGCAGTTCAGCGTGGTAACCTGGATCTGGATGTATGATGCCGATATTGGTCATGACTGGCTCCGCCAACACAGCCGCTACATCCCCGGCCGAAAGAGCAGTTTCAAGCGCAGCCACATCATTAAATTCAATCACCTTGGTAGTGTAAATCGGGTCAACCTGTGGCCCCATATTGTTTGGACGGGACATGGGGGTGCCTTCTTCATCCAAAATGATGAATGTTTCATCGACAGAACCATGATAGCAGTAATTAAATACCAGCACCTTTTGACGGCCAGTGATCATGCGGGCCATCCGCAGCACAAAACGGTTGGCATCCGTCGCTGTCAGCGCAAATTGCCAAAATGGCAGGCCAAATCGACGCTGCAGTTCTTCACCGACTGCGATGACATCCTCATAAGGCAACATCAACGTGGTGCCTTTTTCAATCTGACGTTTGATAGCTTCCAGCGTTGGGCCTGGGGCATGACCGGTCATTGCGCCTGTATCCCCCAGGCAAAAATCGATATAATCCCGACCGTCCACATCCTTGAAATGGGCTCCTTTGGCCTCCTGAACAAACACAGGAAATGAACCAGCCCATCGGATCATCCAAAGCATGGGAACACCGCCGTGCAAGGACTTCCGAGCGCGTTGGTAAAGCTGGTTGGATTTTGGATGGTCTGTGTGAAACAGGATCTCTTCAGACCGGATACACTCTTCCAGGCGGGAACGATCTAGCTGTCGCATAATTCACCAATCACAGGATGCCCAAATTTATTATTATCTACTTTACGACTTTACGCAAAGCCTGACCAAAAATTTGCAGCCCGGTATTAATCTGCTCCGAACTCACATTCAACGGCGGAATCCAGCGGATAGTATTGTCATACGTTCCGCAAGACAGCAGCAGCAGGCCCTGTTCTTCCGCTGAATGAATGACGGCTTTAACCGTGGCCTTATCCGGTTTTCCACGGGCATCCACAAATTCGGTGCCAATCATCAGCCCAAGCCCGCGCACATCCCCGATTGCTGAAAATTCCTCCTGAAATTTACGCAGACCCGTTTGAAGCTGACTGCCCCGCTCTAAAGCATTTTCAAGCATTTGCTCATCCCGCATGGCGCGGATGGTAGCAACCCCAGCGGCCATGGCCACTGGATTGCCACCATAGGTGCCACCATGCGAGCCAACCGGCCATTTCTTCATCAAATCAAGGCGGCTAAAAACTCCTGAAAGTGGCAAGCCAGAGGCTATTCCTTTGGCAACTACCATAATATCGGGCACCACCCCAAAATGATCCTGTGCAAACCACTTCCCGGTCCGGCCGAAACCACTTTGGACTTCATCAAAAATTAGCAAAATCCCGTACTTATCACAAATTTCTCGCAAGCCTTTCATGAAAGCGGCTGGAGGCACAACATAACCGCCTTCACCCAGAACTGGTTCGATCAGGATGGCAGCCGTATCGGCTGGAGAAATTTGGGTAATAAACAATTCTTCCAGGGCAGCCAGAGAGAATTGGCTGGCTTTTTCTTCGCTCAACCCGAGCCGGAAAGCATAAGGGAAGGGTGCGACATAGACACCCGCAGGCAATAACTGTGAAACGCCTTTGTAGCCAGTCTTGGAGGTGGTTAGGGCCATGGCACCGGCTGTGCGTCCATGGAAGGAACCAGTAAAGACAATCACAGCCTGCTTACCGGTTGCCGCACGGGCCAGCTTTACGGCACCTTCGACTGCCTCAGCCCCCGAATTGCTAAAAAAGAAACCATCAATCGAAGGTGGGACAATTTTGCGAACTTCTTCTATAAGCTGCAACATGGGCTGATGCACCACAATATTGGCCTGGGCATGCAAAAATAAACCTGCCTGAGCCCGAACCGCTTCGACAACCTTGGGATGGCAATGACCCGTGTTTGTCACCCCAATCCCGCAGGTAAAGTCCAGATATTTTCTACCATCCATACCATAGATATACGTGCCTTCAGCTCGTTCGGCTTCGATGGAGAAAATGCGCGACCAGACAGGCGCCATATGAGGAAAATTTTGTTCATAGATTGAAGTTGCCATAATATCTCACTTTATATTTTGTTATTTCCCTTAATGTCCAAGGGAAATATATATTAATATTCAACAGAACCGGAAACAAGATTGTTTGGTCTGCACTTACGGGCTTGAAATTAATCAGTTAGAGCAATTCCACGGCCCAGTCCAAATTTAGATTCTCAAGCGAAGCCCTGGTCGGGGTCCCATTTACGGTCCAGCCCGCCAATCTGTAATATTCATCCAGTGCAGCTTCTACTTCATCATGCGTAATGGCGATGCCAGCAGTCGGCCCTGCGCCCTGAAGTGCCCTGAAAAATTTTTTCGGGAGCTTGTCATCTTTACGGTCGAGCCCTTCCCGGCTATTAAATGTGCGCATCAGGTTTAAGCGGCGGGCGCCAACTTTCATTAATTCATCGACGGTCACATCCCAACCGGTGACTGCCCTGACCAGGTCAGCAGTGTCCTGCGGCCCATAGAGATTCCAGGCCGGCCCCCAGACAAACTGGCATAATTCCAGGCTGTCCAGCATGGAATAGAAGACCTCGGTCAGGTAAGAAAACTTAACCTTCGCTTTTCCGAGTGAAAGCGGCGGCAGCCGTTCTTCGATGCCCAACTCAGCCAGGCGGCTCATGTACAGATCAGAAGCGATGCCTTCTTCAATCATCCAATCATGTTCACT
>CAZLJB010000187.1:0-6398 GCA_964559195.1 uncultured Anaerolinea sp.
TGCCAACGATCCCACCCGCCCGGCAGCCGAAAAACAGTATAACGATTTGATCAATATCAGCCTGCCAATGGTCAACGCAGAGCTCGACCGGCTGTACGCCCTCAGCGCCAGCTATGAAAACATCAAAGCCCGCCGGATGGTGATTGATAAGGCTTGCGCCAGTGCTGCCCAACTAAAAAATGCGCGCCTGCCTGCCCTGCAAAGTGCCGCCAGCCTGGTGTCGAAAATCCAAGCCCGCCTGTTCACGCTTCAAGCTGACCAGCAGCGTTATCGCTCTCCACAGGATTTGGATAGCCTGCAGCGTTACTTCACCACCGATCCTGTTTCAGATCAACTTCGACAGCAGTTTCCGGGGATCGACCAGCTTACCATTAACCTGATCAACCAGGCACACCGTGATCTGAACGGGGTGCTGCCTTTTACAAAGACCGAGAAACCCATCCTGGATTTTATCGGACGGCAATTGCAAGCTCTTCAGTCTGCCCCTGATAGTGACGCCCTGGACAATGAAATCAATAATTTGAAAAATTATTGGGTTGCCCGCGCTACGCGGAATGCGCCTGACCTGCTGGCCCAGGCCCTCCAGCAAATCAATGTACAGGTCAGTGCCCTGCTCAGCCAGCTGGAGGTCGCCAATCAAAGTCTGACCAGCCTGAAGAATGAGGTGGACCAGGCGGAGACCGTCTTAAATACTCCACTGGATGCGAATTTGTTCGTTGCTGCGCCGATGAATATCACCAGGCTGGACCTGGTGCGCGGAAAAATTCAACAGTATAAAGCCAGCCTGGCGGCAAAAGATCACATTGCCCTGCTTGAGGATGTGGTCAGTGAATTTCGCACCCACCCAGATCGCTACCCGGTCTGGTTGCAGTACATGGTCATTCATTTTTCAGGCATGCGCTATCGCAGCGCGCATGGCTCCTGGGCCGACCCGCGCGATCTGCTGATCAACTTGAATGCTTTTGATATCAATGCCGAATTTAAAAACAAAGATGACGCGGCCATCCAGAATTTGTGCGATGCTCGGCTGGCCATGTACGAGCCGCTGTCTGCGCCCTTGGCAGCCAGCAACTCCGCCCCGGCCATCAACCTGCCAAAATTGGCCCTGACTAAAGATCCGCTTTGGAGGTCAAAGCTGGCCGACAACCTGCACGGATTGGCTTCACCCCTTGAGAGCATTCGCCGCAAGGCCCTGATCGATCTGCGCCTGGACGAGGACGAGTTTGAAATTGAGTCATTATCCGGTGATCAGGCTGATCAAATTCTTGCCACCCGCAAAGACGAATTTCCAGATTGGATGTGGAAAGAAATTGTCCGCTTGACGCCGCTGCGCACCCAGGCTGTTGACAATGCCAGTTGGGAGAACACCGGCCCTGTGCCTGTTAATCCAAACGTCGGCCAGGTGGTCGATACCAGCCGCTGGAATGAATTTCGGCAGGTCCTGATCCAGTGGAAAAAGGATAACATCACCGGCTGGCGTGAAGAAAACGCTGCCACCGATGAATTAATCGTCACATCGGCAGTCTGCAATGAAGTGGCCGAGCATGTTCAGCATGTGCGCGGCAATACCCCGCCGGGGGGCCTGGCTCCCAAACCGCTCTGGTATTTGAAAAATGGCAGTTTTATCAAGGCGACTGCCAACCCGGAAGATTACCCGGTCGGGGCCAGCCTGCTGTGGCTGAATTTTGAAAATGATGCGCCTGGTCCCTGGTGCCAAGCGGGCGGGATTTCCCTCAAAAATGGGGAGGATCTCATCCCGGCCTCGCTCTTCCAGCCATCTTCCGCGCCCCGCCCTGGGCAGAGTGGTTGGGTCTATAAACAAAATGGCGGATATATGGCCACGCGTAACTGGCTGGATAAAGACCCGTCCGTACCAATCGGTGGGCAGCAGATTGTGCGTTGGCGGCACGAGGCCAGCGTGGCTGCCGTGGCTGAAACTGCCGAAGGCTGGGTGGTGATCACCTTCGAGACGGCTTTGCCGCGTGAAGACCGGCGTTTGGCCACCATCGGGGTCTTCAAGCATTACCTGGCTGACCTGGCTTACAGTGTCGATGCGAATGCCTTTAATGCCGGATTTGTGGGCTTTATGCCTGAGGGCAGCACTCATCCCCTGACCCTGGAAGGCATGCTCGACTGGAACAGGATCCTGCTCAGGACAGTTGCCAGCCAGGCCGAACTGGCGGATTATCAAAATAAATATATTTGGAAAGGACAGCCGCGTCCGGCTGGCGGCCAGGACAACAAAGCCTGATCTTCGGATTTATTTTATCGGATAGCCAGCCTGATTTTGCCGCTCGCATGTACAAAAATCGGTGGTTTTCCCTGCATAAAGAGTTTTCTAACCAGGGAAAACACCCTGCGAGTGGTCACCAAATATTGAGTTGATAACGTCGATATTGAAAAATACAGCAAGATGTTTGCGAATGACATCCCAGCAAAAATTATACCTGTCTGAGCAACGCTCAAGCAGGTATAATTTTATTAATCAAAATACTAGAAAAAGAGGGTCAAAAAATGCCAGCCAAACGGATCAACTTTTTTGGAAACCTACGCGGCTTTGTCGTCGTATTGGTGATCGTGTTGCACGGCTCATTGACATACATGCTCAATGCACCGGCCTGGTGGTATGTCATCAATCCTCAAAACAGCTTGCTCTTTACCGCCATCGTTTTGCTGATAGATGTGCCCATCATGCAGATCATGTTTTTTGTAGCCGGGTATTTTGCCATGCCATCGCTGCAAAAGCGGGGTGCCGCTGGTTTCGTTAGGGAAAAATTACTTCGCATAGGCATTCCATGGCTGTTGGGTGTTTTGCTGCTGACGCCACCCACCACCTATCTGATCTATCTTTCACACAAAGTTCCCATGAGTCTGCTGGATTTCTGGCGTACTGATTTCTGGAGCAAGCTTTACCAGCAGTCGGTTTACTGGTATCTCGGCATACTGTTAGCCTTGTTCCTGGGGCTGGCGCTAGTTTATGCATCCAGTAAACGGCTGCAGGTCATGCGCGAGCGGGTCCAACTGCCCACCTGGAAACTCTTCCTGGGTTTCGGATCGCTCATGACAATTAGTTTTTTTGTCATCAACCTGTTTTATTATATGGAGGAGTGGAAGGGCTTCTGGTACCTGTTTATGTTCCAGCCCCTGCGTCTGCCGCTCTATGTCGGTTATTTTTGCCTGGGCCTGCTTGCCCGCCAAAATGGCTGGTTTACGGATCAGGGCTACAGGCCTGGGTTGACTGGTTGGGCTTCTGCCAGTCTGGTTTCAGGTTTGATATATCTTGGCCTGAGATTTTCACCGGTAATGACGACTGCCAACCCGGCGATTGAGGTAAAACTCCTGGCTGCCATTTTGTTTAACAGTTTCTGCCTGGCTTCCCTGATGACGGCCCTGGCTGTGTTTCAAGCCAGGGTCAATGGCAGCGGAGCGGTTTGGAACAGCCTGTCAGATTGTTCCTACGGAATGTACTATTTCCATCCGTTATTCTTGTATCCCCTGGCTTATCTTTTTATTCCCATCTCAATGCCGGTTATTCCAAAAGGCCTGGTTGTGATCCTGCTTGGTTTTCTGGTAACCTGGTTATTCTGCAGCCAGGTAGCCAGGCGGCTTCCATTATTAAGGGATGTATTTTAGGAATTTTTCAAAAACAGGCTATTGACACTTTCCCGATTTGTTCGATATAATAACCTTTCGCCGTCATTCTGTGTGGAATGATGGTTTTTCCATTTATTTAATCTTAATTCAGTAGGAGCAATCGATGACGTCCGCTCTTCCCAAGAAAAATTACGCGCGCATCTCCGTTGACCTGCGTCTCCCCAACCTGATCGAGGTCCAACTCGATTCATTTGAGCGCCTCAAGCGCGAAGGTTTGGGAGACCTTTTTCACGAAGTCTCACCGATCGAATCGTACAATAAAGGCATGAAATTGTACTTCCCCAGCCGCGGCCCCGAGTCGCAGGAATGGGGACTTAAATATTGGTTCGGCGATCCGAAACATAATATTGAAGATTGCGTGGAACGCGACCTGACTTACTCCAGCCCGTTATATGTTTCTGTTTTGCTGGCCGGTTCGGATGTCCCCGAGCCAATCAAGCAGGACATTTTCCTGGGTGATTTTCCTGAGATGACCGACAAAGGTACCTACATCATTAATGGTACCGAAAGAGTGGTTGTCAGCCAGTTGATCCGCAGCCCAGGCGTCTATTTTGAAGCTCCGTCCGATCGCGCCACCGGTCGCTCCCTGGCCATGGCCAAGTTGATCCCGGATCGCGGCGCCTGGATGGAATTTGAAACCCGTAAGAATGATTACATCATCCTGAAGTTCAACCGCAAGCGTACCGTTCCGATTACAGTTTTCCTGCGCGCCCTGGCGGCCATTGATGATGGTCGACCTGATTCCCCGCTCAAGACCGGTTCTGATGAAGAGATCCTGTCGCTCTTTCAGGATGTCGATAACAACCCGGAGCGCATGTTCATCGCCTCCACCATCCGCCAGGAGCCGCAGTGGGATCTGACTGGCAGTCAGACGCTTGCACAGGCCGCCTTGATTGAATTCTTCAAGCGCATGCGCCCTGGTGATCCGGCCACCCTCGATAACGCCCGTGCCTTTTTGCAGGAACAGCTCTTTGATCAGCGCCATTATGACCTGGAGCGGGTGGGTCGTTACAAACTCAACCAGAAGCTGGATCTGAGTGTCCCGATCCCGCACCGCACCATTACCAAGAGCGATATTATCCGGCTCGTGCGGCGCATGATCTTGATTAATAACAATGTGGAGCATGCTGACGATATCGACCACCTCGGCAACCGGCGCGTCAAAACTGTCGGAGAGCTAATTCAGAACAAACTGCGCATCGGCTTGCGCCGCATGGAGCGTGTCATCAAGGAACGCATGTCCATTCGTGACCAGGAACAGTTGTCACCTGTCACGCTGGTCAACATCCGCCCGGTTGTGGCTGCCCTGCGCGAGTTCTTCGGTTCCAGCCAGCTCTCGCAGTTTATGGATCAAACCAACCCGCTTGCTGAACTGCGCCACAAGCGCACGCTTTCTGCACTTGGCCCGGGTGGTCTGCGGCGTGAACGCGCCGGTTTTGATGTGCGCGATGTGCACCACTCGCATTATGGTCGTATCTGCCCAATTGAAACACCTGAAGGCCCGAACATCGGTTTGATCGGCCGCCTGGCTTCTTTTGCGCGTGTGAATGAATACGGTTTCATCGAAACCCCTTACCGGCGTGTGCTTAAGTTCATGCGATCAAATGACCCCAACCTTCTCAATCGCTCTCTACGCGAGGACGTTGTGGTGGATGGTGCGGTCATTGCCCCGCTCAATACCCGCATTGATGCGATCCTGGTTGCCCGTCTGGCCAAGCTGGACCGGGAAATCCTGATCGTTCCATTTGTTTCCAATGATATTGAATACCTTTCGGCCGATGCGGAAGACAAGTTCGTGATCGCGCAGGCCAATGCCATCCTCAGCGATGATGGTGAATATGTTGGTAACCGCGTTTCCTGCCGGTTCCACTCAGGTTTTATCTTTACCAACCCTGAAAATCTGGATTACATGGATGTGGCTCCCCACCAGGTGGTGGGTATCAGCGCCGCCTTGATCCCCTTCCTGGAACATGATGACGCGAACCGCGCCTTAATGGGCTCGAACATGATGGCCCAGGCGGTACCGCTGGTTCGACCAGAAATCCCAACCGTCTCAACCGGTATGGAATATTATGCTGCGTTGGATTCTGGTCAGGTGGTGGTGGCGGAAGCGGATGGCGAGGTGCTCTCGGTGACCGGCAAGGAAATCGTGATGCGCGAGAATTCTGGCGGTTTGCGAACCTACCAGCTGCGCAAGTACCAACGTTCCAACCAATCGACTTGCATTGACCAGCGCCCGGCAGTGGATAAGGGGCAGATTGTCAAGAAGGGCGATATTATCGCCGACTCATCCTCTACGGATGGTGGCGAACTGGCCCTGGGGCAGAACGTAGTGGTGGCTTTCCTTTCATGGGAAGGTGGCAACTTCGAAGACGCCATCCTGATCTCTGAACGCCTGGTACAGGAAGACCGTTTCACCTCTGTGCATATCGAGAAATACGAAGTTGAAGCCCGCGATACCAAGCTCGGCCCTGAAGAAATCACGCGCGATATCCCCAATGTGGGTGAAGACGCCATCAAGGATCTGGACGAAAATGGCATCATCCGTTTGGGCGCTGAAGTCGGCCCGAACGATATCCTGGTCGGCAAGATCACGCCCAAGGGCGAAAAAGAACTGACTCCTGAAGAACGCCTGCTGCGCGCAATTTTCGGTGAAAAATCCCGCGATGTGAAAGATACCTCCTTGCGTATGCCTCATGGCGAACGCGGCAAGGTGGTGGATGTCAAGGTCTTCACGCGTGAAG
>CAZLJB010000188.1:0-6390 GCA_964559195.1 uncultured Anaerolinea sp.
TCGCGAGATCCTGGCACTCGGGCTGTTTGGCGCAGGCTGGTTGCTGTCTGTCATCTTTCCGATGCCAGTGCTGGGAGCTTTGACCATTTTGATGGGTTTGGGGTTGGTCTACAGTATGGCGAATATTTACCAGCTGCGCAGCATGGCGGTCTGGAACAGCTGGCGGACGCTGGCGGGTTTTCTGATTTCGGCGAGTTTGTTGGGGCTGGCTGGCATGGCGCCGGTCTGGAGGTTGACTGCCGAGGCCGGAGGCGTGATGTTGCCGCCCGCGCAGCTGGCCTGGGTCTATGGGCTGGAGCTGGCGCTGCTGGCGGGTGAGCTGGGGCTGCAGTTTGCAGGTTGGAAACCGCGTGGGCAGGCGGATTGGCTGCGGACAGGGCTGCTGGGCATGGGCATGCTGGCCCTGCTGGAGCTGTTGTTGATAGGCCGGGCCGGCGGGCTGTGGTTTGACCTGAGTTTTTTGGTGGTGGTATGGGCTGAAGAGATCCTGGGTCGCTGGAGGTTTTATCACGAGCTGGAGGGCCGCAGGCTTTGAACTGTCGCCCCTGGGCGAATAAAAGTTGCTGGCTTTCCCTGCGCATGGAGTTTTCACGGGTTTGAATTGTCACCCCTGGTTGAACAATAGCCGCTGGCTTTTCCTGCGCATTGAGTTTTCTCGGGTTTGAACTGTCACCCCTGGGCGAATAAAAGTCGCTGGTTTTCCCCTGCCAATGGAGTTTTCACGGGAAGTTCTTCCCGTGAAAACTCCATAAAAAAAACTGCTCTTGGGATAAATTGACTCAGCCTTTGGCAGCTACGGTGTCAGAATTGACACCGGTCGAGCGGACATTGACCATGTTTTTGAGAATGTCAAACCAGAACGGCGCACCCTGGGTTGTGGCGATACCGGTGATCAGCAGCCCAACCAGTTTCAGCAGCCAACCGGTCAGGTCATTTAAGGCGGGCGTGTTAATGATGGGGTAGCACTGGTCACCCAGGACGGCACCAAACAAATCCAGGTTTGATTTAGGCGACAGGGTGCACGTGCGCTGGGTGGTTTCACCGGCAAAGACTGCACCCTGGGCATCGACCGGCAGGGCAGTTCCGACCCAACCTATTGGAATATTTAGCTGGTTGATCTGGGAATTCAGGGCCAATAACTGACCGGCGTTGGTGGTGGGAGCGCCATTCGGGTTCTGCTGCACCAGCCCATCGGCCTGGACTATCAGGGCTTCGCGCACAAGCGGGTCGCGCCAGAGTTGGATCGTAAGCTGGATAGAATCGACATTAAGCAGGATCGCAAGTGAGATGCCAAGGATAAAGGCCAGAGTCTGCGAGCGGCGTTTATACCAACCGCCGAGGCGGTCCATGCCATTGTCGAACCAGTCCTCGATATTTTTTCGAGCTTTTTCGAGTGCGTTTTCGGTTTCGTTACCGAAAGTTTCAATTTCGCTGATCAGGGCTTCAACTGCTTGCTTGATATCCGGATGTGTAACACTCATGACAGCCAGCCCGGCTTTAAATTCATCCATGGCTGGCCCGCCGGTGGCTTCGCCTTGATTGGCAATAAAATTCGCCAGAATGCTGTCAATTTGTTTCTTCTGATTGGCAAAGGCCAGGAAGCGGGCCTCGATCATGGGCTGCATGGAAGGAAAATCGGTTGCCATTTTACGGATTTGTTTTTTTACATCATCCAGCATGGCGCCTGAGATTTCCACGCCGCCTTCACTGGCGACTGCTTTACGGGTCAGGCTGAGGGCCAGTTCCAACTGTTTTTCTGCCAGAAGGCGTTTATTTCCAGCAAGCTGGCTGATGTCATTTTGCAAATCGTAAAGGGTTTTTTGGATAAGTGCGGCTTCTTTGGGAGAATTGCGGATGATATCGAGTAAGGCCCTGGAAAATTGTGCCGAGGGAATGTATGAGGGCCGTTTTTCGCCATTGTTGCCAGTGTGAAGAGCCTGGATGAGTGGGTGATCGTAGAACTGGGAAGCCAGGGCAGGATCAGCCAGTAGGTTACCGATGTATGTTTCCAGCATGCCGGAGCGCCAGCTCAGTTTGCTGACAATCCACTCCTGGATATACATGCTGGCCATGCTCATGACTAGCCAGACAAATACCATGCCGATCGCTACCTCGAGGATTGCTACTATTGACATAGTTGACTCCTGTTTTGTAATTTTACGCCATTCACGGATAAGATGATAATTTGATGAAATAGTATTGAAGTGGTCTGATTGGTTATTATTGCGCTTTTTGCAAAAATCAATAAATTAATTGTGGGTCACCAAATGAATGATATTAATCCCGGTTTGACCATTATTGATAATTATACTGCGTATAGCTTGCAGAATATAGGGGAGCACCTGCAGATGAACTTAATTGGATTGATAATCTGAAAATAGGCTCATTTCATGATGTTTTCCATAAGTTAATCAGGAGTGGGGGTATTTCGCTTAGATTTTCAACGATTGCATCTGGTTTGGCCAGGTCTGAAGATAAATTTTTAGCGCGGCGCTTGATCCAGATTGAATAGATCCCGAGCGGGTGGGCACCGCCGATGTCCGCATCCAGCCGGTCACCCACCATGGCAATTTCATCTGGCAGATAGCCCCATTGTTCCAATGCCAGGCCAAAGATGTGCGGGTGTGGTTTTCGGTAGCCGCAGGCGGCGGATGTAATAACAAAATCAAAATAGCCGCGAATGCCAAATTTGTCGATTTGCTGTTTCACATCTTTCTCGTCCCCGGCATTGGAGACCAGCCCAAGGTGGAACCCCGAATTCTGAAGGCTTATGAGGGTGGGGATGGAATCCAATTCCAGGGTCCAGTTTTGCTGGGTGATGGCGTAGAACTCATCCAAAGCGGCGCGGAGCAGAGTTTTGGGAATATTATGATGGCCTTTTTCTGCCAGCAATTCCTGTAAGACCGTCATGGTAGTTGTTTCGATCAGGTTACGATCACGGTCGGTGTAATATTTGTCGAGACGCGCCAGAAAATCAAAGTGGAAGGTTTCGTAATTGATCGGAACACCGTTCGAGCAGAGCAGATAGGACAACTTATGACCGGCACGTTCAAAAACCGGCGGCCAGGGGTCAGGCGAATACATGAGTGTATCGCCCAGGTCGAACAAGACAGCTTGAATAATTCGATTCATGTTGAAAAAATTACCGGTTAATAGCCTCTGCCAGGGTCATACAGGTTGTAAAGTGTCAGTCCAGCCAGGTAGCGGTGCAGGTTTTCACTGAATAAGTCAGTTGCGCGCTGATTGTAATGCTGGCTTCCGCCAGAGACGTGTGGGCTCAGGATAATGCCCGGTGTTTGCCATAACGGGCTATTTTGTGGCAAGGGTTCTTCCGGGAAGACATCCAGGGCTGCGCCAGACAGCTGGCCGCTTTTTATAGCATCCATGACCGCGATATGGTCTACGACCCCGCCGCGTGAAACATCCACCAGGTAGGCACCAGGCCGCAGGGCCGCCAGGCTGCTGTCATTGATCAAACCATTTGTCTCAGCGGTTAGCGGGGTGGTAATGACAAGCATGTCACATTCTCTAAGCATTGATTTCAGGGCTTGCGGTGGATAGAGGCGTTGGATCAGATCGCCCTGAGGATCTCCCAAGCCATCTGCGCTATATCCGCTGTCTTGAGGATCCATGGCGTTGCGTTTTGTCGCAAGGATTTTGACGTTGAACGGCTGCAACAAGTGGGCGATTTGGCGTCCGATACTGCCATACCCGACGATGCCAATGGTTTTGCCATTCAACTCAAAAGGCATGAAACGTTCGAAGCGATCCCTGGGCCATTCAGATTTTTTTTGGCTGGACAGCATGGCCGGCAGTTTGCAGCTCATGGCCAACAGCATGGCGAGAACATGTTCGGCAATTTGGGGCGACGCAGCCCCGCTCAGGGTTGTGACCAGCATACCCTCTTTTTTGATAAGGGCTTCATCAGCGAAGCGGTCGATGCCAGCAAAGTGAAATTGGATCCAGCGCAAAGCGGGTACCTGATCAATTTCGGGCAGAATATGCCCAGTATAGAGTATCTCTGTCTGTGCCCAGGTTTCGGCTGGAATTTCGCTTGCTTTTTGGGCAGCAATTGCGGTCAGGTTAAGCTTTGGCGAAATTGCCGCCAATTGATTAACCAGCGATTCTGTAAAAGGGACGGTGACGAGTACTTCAATTGACATGAGTGGGTGCGTAATTATTTTTGTTTGCGTGTATCTTTGTATAACCAAAGACCAGAGCGGATCCGAGCAGTAGGGCCGGAATAACCAGTAGACCTGCCTCTGGGCCAAACACGCCGCCCGTCCACAAAACCGGGCCGCTGACGGTCTGGTGCAGCAGCCTGAAGGTATCGGTGCCACTGACCGGGAAACCAAATACCACGCCTTCGAAATAATTCCAGCCGATGTGTAGGCCGATCGATAACCAGAGCTGACGCGTCAGGATAAATGGCAGGGCCAGGAATAAACCCGCCAGAAAAATTCCGGCTGTGGAGACCCAGGTGGCACCTGGATTGAAAATATGCAGGAACCCGAAAATTGATGAAGAGATGATGACTGCCCAGAACAAATTCAGACCACTTTCCAGGGTTTGCAGGTGGTAACCACGTGAGAGTAGCTCCTCCTGCCAGCCCACGATTATGAAGAAAAGCAACCAGAGGCCCAGCCCGCCCAGGACAGTGGAGCCTGGCTGGGTTTGCCAGGCGAAGCCATCGAATTTCGTCCAACCCAGGCCGATTTCAAGGCCAAAGATCAAGCTTATCTGGATGAAAGTGATCCCTATACCGGCCAGAACATCGAAGATGGCCTGCCTGTTTGGTTTGAAACCCAGGCTGATGAAGGAGCGTTTGTCCAGAAACCGGCGCGCCAAGAAAGCTGCCCCCGTGATGGCGACCAGCATGGTCAGTTCATTGGCCAGCATGGCGATGGGAGAGTCGAAGCTAATTTTGAGCAGGCCGATGGGAACAAAAATAAGCATGCCAGCCATCAGGCTGATGATGATCAACAGCAGGGTTTGCAGGAGCAACCGCCATCCGGCCCGCAGGCGTGGCTCTTCAGGTGAGACAAAGATTTTCTGGATAAGATTTCGGTTGGCGGATGGAGTATTGATGATCTTTTCCTTGGAATAAAGTCTGAGGATTAATCAGACTTTATTTTACCCTTTACTCCATCAAAAAAGTCTCTTTATTTTGGTAGCAATTCTACTAATAAACTCGAATGTGCTATGGGAATGAATTTTGGGGTGTTTTTCGGAAGCAAAGCTTCCGAAAAACACCCCAAACCCCATCAGATAAAGTCATAAGAATTGATGTAATGAACCAGCCATTCTCAGGTTGAGCTGAAATTTACGATAGTGAAGAATTTTATGATTGGAGGAGTTAGGCCCCTTTGAGATATATCCCGGTTGGGTCCAATTCTTCTCTCAGAATTCTGAGTTCTTTTTCTGTAACAGGCAGGCTAGTTCGCAGGATTGGTGCGACCTTTAAATCCCAGCCAGTGTTTTCGATGGCTTGTCCGGCAGTCTTGCCTGGGTGCAGGGCAGTCAGTACCAACTCACCGCTGGCGTCAGGTTCCAAAAAACCGAGGTCGGTAACCACACCAATTGGCCCCTTGCCGCGCAGACCGGCTTTTTCACGGCCGCCATTCCCATTCAGGTAACCAGCGGATGTCAGGAAGTCTACTTTCTCAGGAAAGCGCCTTTTCTGGTGGGGGGTCATGATGTAGCAGCGATTTGCCCAGGCGGCGATTTCCTGGGCGCCGCCAGAGCCAGGCAGGCGGACCTTGGGGTGTTCGTAGTCCAACCCGACGATTGTGGCATTGATGTTGCCATAACGGTCGATTTGCGCTCCACCCAGAAATCCGACATCCACATTGCCACGCTGCAGGTAGAGGGTAAAAATATCGTACATGCTTACAACCGAGAGCGCGCCGCTGACCAGGGTTGGGTCACCAATGGATAGCGGCAGCCTGGCAGGCTCTGCGCCAATCACTCCAGCCTCATAGATCATGGTCAGATTGGGGGCGTGGGTACGTTTGGCCAGGTTACAGGCCAGATTTGGCTGGCCAACGCCCACAAAGACCACGTCCCCATCCTTGAGCAGGCGGGCGGCGTTTACAATCATCAGCTCTGCTGAAGAATAAGTCAAATCAGTCATAGATTCTCCTTCAGGAAATCCTGAATGGTTTCAAAAGTATTTTCTGGTTGTTCAAGGGGCAGCAAATGAGTGGAATTTTCCATGGTCATGAGGCGGGTTGCCGGCCTGATGCGTTTAATGCGTTGGGCTGTTTGCACAAGAAAGGTGTCGGTTTCAGCACCGCGCAGGATGAGGGTTGGTACTTTGAGGGCGGGTAAACCCCACCATAAATCCATATCACGCCAAACGCCCGTGTAATAAATCCGAGCTTCCCATTC
>CAZLJB010000189.1:0-6383 GCA_964559195.1 uncultured Anaerolinea sp.
AAGACCGCCGATAGCGGCGTGGAGGTTTAGTCATGGTCCAGCAGGAATCCCGTGTAAAGGTTGCCGACAATTCAGGCGCCCGCGAATTGCTGGTCATCCACGTGATGGGCGGTTCTACTCGCCGGTATGCCCGCGTTGGTGATATCGTGGTGGCGACCGTCAAGTCGGCAGCGCCGCAAGGTGCCGTAAAGAAAAGCGAAGTCGTGAAGGCCGTAATCGTTCGGACAGCCAAAGAATGGCGCCGTGAAGATGGTTCTTACATCCGCTTTGATGACAATGCCGCCGTCATTTTAGATACTGACGGTCAGAACCCCAAGGGTAGCCGCATCTTCGGCCCGGTGGCGCGCGAACTGCGCGAAAAGGGCTTCATGAAGATTGTTTCACTTGCCCCGGAAGTTCTTTAGGCCAGGAGGAGTGAAGCAATGAATGTGAAAATTCGTAAAGGTGATACCGTTGAGGTAATCAGCGGGGGTCTCGAAGACAAGGGCAAGCGTGGAGAAGTCATCAGTGTGCAGGTTGATGACCGTCGCATAGTGGTGCAGGGTGTCAACATCCGCACCAAGCATCAGAAACAGACTCAGACCAGCCGGGGCCGCACGATTAACCCGGGCCGCATCAAGATGGAAGGTCCGATGGATATTTCTAATGTCATGCTGGTTTGTCCCAAGTGCAGCGAGGCGACCCGTGTCAGCGTAACCCGTGATGAAAGCGGTGCGCATCGAGTTTGCAAGCACTGCCAGGCTTTGATTGATTAAGGCATTGTCTGGACAGGAGAGCAAAAGACATGAATAGAATGCAAGAACGTTATCAGCAGGAAGTTGTACCGGCATTGCAGAATGCCTTCAACTATCGTAATGTAATGGAGATCCCCAAGATCCAGAAAGTGGTTGTTAACATTGGTCTGGGTGAGGCGATGGGCAATTCCAAGGCTTTGGATGCGGCCATTACCGATATGACGACCATTACCGGCCAAAAACCGATCCAGACCAAGGCTCGCAAGAGCATCGCGAACTTCAAGTTACGCGAAGGTGTCATCATCGGCGTCAAGGTAACTTTGCGAGGCGATCGCATGTGGTTCTTCCTGGACCGCTTGATGAATATCGGTCTGCCGCGCGTGCGAGATTTCCGTGGTGTTTCAGCGGATGCCTTCGACGGTCGTGGCAACTACACCCTGGGTTTGAAGGATCAATTGATTTTCCCCGAGATCGAGTACGACAAAATCGATAAACTTCGCGGGATGGAAATCACAATTGTGACGACTGCCAGGAACGATGAGCACGCGCGCGCGATGCTGCGTTTCCTTGGAATGCCTTTCAGGAAGGAAGCTTAAGTTATGGCGAAGAAATGCATGAGTTTTCGAGAAGAGCGCCGGAAGTACCCTACCCGTGTTCGTAACCGTTGTAGCCGCTGCGGTCGTGCCCGAGGTTACATCCGTCGTTTTGGACTGTGCCGGATTTGCTTCCGTGAGTACGCTCTGGAAGGTAAGATTCCTGGTGTGGTGAAATCGTCCTGGTAAACCGGGTGGAGGTGCTAGAATGAGCGTAACAGATCCAATTGCCGACATGCTGACTCGCATCCGCAATTCCGCGACGATAGGTCAGCCAAATGTGGCAATGCCGCATTCGAAAGTGAAAGTGGAAATTGCTAAAATCTTAAAAGAAGAAGGCTTCCTCGAAGGATATGAGGTTGCCGACGGTGAAATCCCTGGCCAGCAGGTCTTGCGAATCAAGATCAAATATGTTGGTGAACGGCGCGAGCGTACTCCTGTATTGTCAGGTATAGTCCGCGTTAGCCGCCCGGGTCGCCGAGTGTATACCAAGAAGCAAGATATCCCGTGGGTGTTGGCTGGTATGGGTGTTGCCATCATCTCCACTCCCAAGGGCATTATGACGGGACAACGCGCGCGCCAGCTTGGCGTGGGTGGCGAAATCCTGTGCAAAGTTTGGTAAGGAGGTAGTGCCGTGTCTCGAATTGGACGCTTGCCTATCGCCGTCCCCGCTGGTGTGCAGGTGGAGCTGAACGGAACGTTAGCGAAAGTGAATGGCCCTAAGGGCCAGATGCAGCGGTCTTTTTCTCCGCTCATTGATATGGCGCTCGAAAATGGCCAGGTCATTGTTTCGCGCCGTTCTGATTTAGCCGCTGAACGCGCATTGCACGGGACGACGCGTGCTGTACTAAATAATATGATCCGTGGGGTCAGTAGTGGCTTTGAGCGCATCCTGGAATGGGATGGGGTTGGTTATCGCGCTGAACTGAGCGGGGTCAACCTGGTGCTTCATATGGGCTACTCACACCCAATCACAATGGAACCGCCCCAGAATATTTCTTTTGCGGTAGACCTCAAAACCCGCCAGATCAAGGTAATGGGTTTTGACAAGGAGCAGGTTGGACAGGTTGCGGCAGATATTCGTAAAGTGCGCCCGGTTGAACCATACCTTGGCAAAGGCCTGCATTACCTGGGCGAAAAGATCCGCCGCAAGGCAGGTAAATCTGGGAAAGGGAAGAAATAATCATGGCAAAAATATCCCGTTCTGCATCCCGCGAAAGACGCCATTTGCGGGTTCGCAAAAAAGTTTATGGCACCCCAAATTGCCCACGCTTAAGCGTTTTCCGCAGTGTTACTGAAATTTATGCGCAGGTAATCGATGATATGGATGGAAACACCCTGGTCTCGGCCTCGAGCATCGATCAAGAACTGCGTGGCAAGATGGACGGGCTGAAGAAGTCCGAGCAGGCGCTATTGGTCGGCAAAACTGTTGCCCAACGCGCCAAAGATAAGGGAATTGACATGGTCGTGTTTGACCGTGGTGGTTTCCGCTACACTGGCCGTGTCAAAGCGCTGGCTGATGGCGCGCGCGAGGGCGGGCTGGACTTCTAAGGCTCAATGGAGAACGCTATGTCGGAATATGGAAAGAAAGATATGGATGAGCAACAGGATCAACTCGACGAGCGCGTCATTGAGATCGCCCGCGTCGCTAAAGTCGTCAAAGGTGGTCGCCGCTTTCAATTTCGCGTGACTATTGTGATTGGTGATGGCCATGGACAGGTCGGTATGGGTGTTGGCAAAGCCAACGCAGTACCGGATGCCATGCGCAAAGCCACTGAACGCGCTCGTAAAAATATGCGTAAGGTCTTTCTGCTGGGTACCACCATCCCTCATGAGGTGATCGGGAGAGTAGCTGGCGCGAAAGTATTGTTGAAGCCAGCCTCACCGGGAACCGGCGTTATTGCGGCTGGCGGCGTGCGCGCTGTGCTTGAAGTGGCAGGCGTACGCGATATCCTGACCAAGTCGCTGGGTTCAGCCACTGTTCTCAACGTGGTGATGGCCACCTTCGGCGCACTTGATGCACTCAAATCACCGGCTATTGAAGCTGCCCGCCGTGGTAAGTCCGTGGAACAGATGACACCGTTCTGGGAGCGGAGGAAGCATGGCTAAAAAAGTGGAAAAAAATACCAAGCTGAAGGTTACGCTGGTTAAAAGTCCAATTGGCTTTCCTGAACCGCAGAAGCGCACAGTTCGCGCTCTCGGCCTTAACCGGATGCACCAAACGGTCGAGCACGATGATACCCCCGCGCTGCGCGGCATGCTCAATTCCGTTATTCATCTTCTTCAGATTGAAGAGTAGGAGCAATTTATGAAACTCCACGATCTGACCCCCAATCCGGGTTCAAAGAAAAATCGCAAGCGTGTTGGTCGCGGTATTTCTGCGGGCCAGGGTAAGACTGCTGGCCGCGGTACCAAGGGTGCTGGCTCTCGCTCAGGCGAGGAAGGCCACCTGTATCGTCAGGGCGGTAACTTGCCGTTTTTCCGTCGTCTTCCGTTCATGCGCGGTGAAGGTTTCACTCCCCCGTTCCAGGTTACTTTTAATGAAATTAATCTGGATCAACTCTCGGCCTTTGGTGCCGGAGCGGTGGTGAGCCCCGAATCCCTGAGCGGGGTGCGTATGCTGCGTGATCCTCGCAACCCGGTTGTTATCCTGGGCCGGGGCGAACTCACGGTCGCTCTCAAAGTTCGCGCTCATCGTGTTTCTGCTGGTGCCAAGACCAAAATCGAAGCTGCTGGCGGCTCGGTTGAGCTGATCGAAAACTAGTCCTTTCTCAGGAGACCACCCTTATGAAAAACACATGGTCGGCCTGGCGATATCTATGGAAGTCGGAAGATATCCGCCGCATGTTGGTGATGACCGTTGTACTTTTGGTTATTTACCGCTTGGCGGCGAATATCCCGACCCCGGGTATCAACGCTGATGCTTTGAAACAAATTCAGCAGCAATTGGCCGCAAGCGGAGGAAACTTTTTTAGTTTTCTTGATCTGCTCTCCGGCGGTACGGTTTCGCGCTTTTCCCTGCTTTCAATGGGTGTATATCCATACATTACAGCCCAAATCATCATTCAATTGCTGATCCCAATCATCCCTTCGCTGCAGAAGCGTATGGATGAAAACCCCACTGAAGGCCGCAAGTGGATGGAAAAGTGGACTTATTATTTGACCGTGCCGATGGCAGCTCTCTCCGCGATTGGGCAGATCAATATTTTCAATTCGCTTGTTTCTGGCACCACGGTTTTGGATTTCGGTTTTACTGCCGATAAAATTCTGCCATCGATGACCGCTCTGTTGTCCATGATCGCCGGAACCCTCTTTGCGATTTGGCTGGGTGAATTGATCTCTGAATACGGTATTCGTGGACAGGGTCTTTCACTGATCATCTTCGCGGGTATTGTGGCTCGTATGCCTGCCAACCTGGCCCATATCATGGCTGATGAAAACAGCCGCTGGATCATGTTGACCTTGATGGTGGTTATCATTGTTTTGACCATTTTCGCCATTGTTTATGTTCAGCAGGGGCGTCGTAATGTGCCGGTGATGTATCCTGGGCGGCGGGTTGGTAATCGCATGTCCATGCCGGTCAAGGCTTCTCTGCCATTGATGGTCAATATGTCTGGCATGATCCCGTTGATTTTTGCGAGTGCCATTCTACAGTTCCCAGCCATCCTGGCTTCGTATTTTGTTCGTAACGCCAATGTCGGTGTGGCAAATTTTGCCATCGGTGTTCAAAATACTTTTGGTGGAAATTCAACCACCTATTGGGTGCTGTACTTCTTTATGGTGGTAATTTTCACCTTCTTCTATACAGATGTTTTATTTGCCCAACAAAATTACGGTGAAAATCTGAAACGTGTAGGCGCCCAGATCCCAGGTGTGAACCGCGGTGCTCCCACACAGAAATATCTGACAAAGGTCCAGAGGCGCATCACTCTTCCGGGTGCTTTATTCCTGGGGTTGGTTGCAATCTTGCCTTTTGTCCTCAGTTTGCTCTTAAGTTTTATAGGAATTGGCTCCGGGACATCCTCGGCTGGATTATTCCTGGTTTCATCGTCTGGTTTGTTGATCGTGGTGGGTGTCGTGCGCGATACTTTCTCGACAATTGACGCTGAACTGAAATTACACGGCTACCAAGATTCTATCCTTGTAAGGTAGAGAGGTTGCAGGCATGCCCATTTACATCGTACTGTTAGGCCCTCCTGGGGCGGGAAAGGGTACGCAGGCTGAGATATTATCGGAGAGGTTACAGCTTCCGCATATTTCCTCCGGTGATATCTTCCGAGAGAACATCAAGAATGATACTGAGTTGGGCAAGTTGGCACAAACATTCATGAGCAAGGGTGAGTTGGTTCCTGATAACCTGACCATTGCAATGATTAGAGATCGGTTTGCAAGACCGGATTGTGAGAGAGGTGCCATCCTGGATGGCTTCCCGCGCACACCCACCCAGGCCGATGATTTGGAAGTCATGTTAAGCGAGTTTGGTGGTAAGGTGGATCTTGTGCCCTTTATCAACGCTCCCGCTTCAGCTTTGATCGAACGCCTGGCCGGTCGCTGGACCTGTCGAGCCCATGGGCACATTTTTCATGGACGGTTCAATCCGCCCAAGAAAGTTGGTGTTTGTGATTTCGATGAATCGCCTTTGTTTCAGCGAGATGATGACCGGGCAGAAACGGTTACACACCGTATCGAAGTGTATAAAGAACAAACTTCGCCGCTGATCCAGTACTACCAGAGGCGCGGCTTATTGGCAGAAATTGATGGGTTTGGCCCGATTGACGAAGTTGCCACTCATCTAATGTCTGTATTGCAGAAATAGGAATTACTTGTAAATTTATGGACTGGGCTCGTCAGATCAACATCAAAAACCCGGCTGAAATTGCCATTATGCGTGAAGCCGGACGCATCAACGCCACTGTTCTGGCGGCTGTCCGTGAACGACTAAAACCCGGTGTTTCCACCGCCGACCTCGACGCGGCTGCCGAGGAAGTGCTCAAGAAATATGGGGCAGTTTCACCCTTCAAAGGCTACGGTTACCCGCCGTTCCCCAACTCCATCA
>CAZLJB010000190.1:0-6373 GCA_964559195.1 uncultured Anaerolinea sp.
CTTCTGCGCAACCTTCTTTAGTGCCAACCAGTCCAGCATCTTCTCTTAACAAACGTAGCAAGGTTTTCTCGCTGCCATTTGTGAACGTGTAATTTTTCCCGTTGATTATTGTATGTATGGCTGAGCCAGTCGTGTGAGTTGTGCCCAAATGTTTTGTAATATCGACAGCCCTGGAATGCCCCATTAATGTTACTGGGTTATCCGGCATGCCCGCTTGTTCCTGTCCATTCGCGATGGATTGCAAACCTCGGCTGCTGAAGACTTTTAACATCTCACGACGGTAGTCAGCGCTGCCTCGGATATCATCGATTGGACTTGCCGAATCTCGTACAAGTTCGGCGGCTTTGGAAATTATATCGTCGCTTAGTGATTTACCAGCCAGATAAGATTCTGCCAATTTTGCATGAATAATGGTTGGTGCAACTGCGCCCAGGGTTATTGAAGCCTTCTGAATTACATTCGCTTCCAAAGTCAATATAATTGCCAGATTGATGATTGAAATCGCCTGGGCGCGGCGCAAAGCTACTTTGACAAAAGTACCTCGCTGATTGGTTGCAAGCCCCTTAAAGGCTATGTCAATTAACATTTCATCAGGTAGTAAAACGGTTTTTCGAACACCGGTATAAAAATCTTCTAAATTAACTTTGCGCTCACCTCGGATAGATTTTAATATTACCCAGGCTTCAAGTGCCATTAGAGGAGTAATCGTGTCATTAGCAGGTGAAGCAGTGATGATATTTCCTGCAACTGTAGCCCGATTTCGAATTTGGGGGGCGCCAACTTCCCAACTTGCCCGCGCAAGTGGATATGCTTTTTCGCGAAGTAACTTTGAAGAAGCTACATGGTTGTGTGTAACAAGTGGCCCAATATGTATGATCCCTTCTTCATCCTGTGTGATCCGATCCAGGTCTGGAATGCGGGTAATATCTATTAAACATTCGATTCCCAAACGGGTGCCCCTTTCCAGCTCAAGAATTAAATCGGTTGCACCGGCTACTATTCGTGCGCCAGGGCTTTTTGTTGATAAAATTTTGATGGTTTCGGGCATTGTAAAGGCAGTAATGTATTCATTCCACATAGAAGTTCCTCCAAGTATTGTGCATGGTTGCACAACCTCAATTAAAACACAAAATTGGAAAGTTTGTCATACAAATAAAAAAAGGCCCTACAAGTTTTAAAACTTGTAGGGCCTGAATAAAGATTTATTTTGATCCATTGAAAATTTCATAACGTTGTTCGTAAGTTGTGCCGGCCTGTCTTGCCAATGTAACTAAATTTCGAATTGTAGCTGGAAGGCCTTCTACTGAGTTCATTGATGCCTCTACCGTATCCATCGCATTCTTAATTTGATCCGCGATTTCAAAAAAGGCGGCATCAAAGCTGTAAATTTTTGAGAGTTCATCCTGGTTGATCTTTACGGCATCAAATAGTCCAGAATATCCGTAGGTAGCGTTACGGATTTTGTCGGTAAATGTGCGAATCTGAAGTGCGGCTTTTTCCAGGTCATCAATATATTCGATGTTTCCTTGGGAAATTACGTCCGACTGCAAGGCCGAAAGTCGCTTGTACAATTCCTCAAACCGTCTGGCAACGGTATCGCGTAGCAGCTTGTCGGCCGCACGGCGATTTTCGCGTTCGATGTATCCGCTGAAACCCGGAATGTAGGATGCCAACTTCTTCAATGGGTCCTGATCACCCGTAACACGTCCAAAAAAATCACTCATTGTTTCCTCCTTAGAAAACTGAGATTTGGAAGGATTTTATTTATTATAGCCTGAGTTTGTGTGTATAATCAAGTTGATTTTACGGCTACACCATTATTTACGTTTCACTTACCTAAAAAGTTGCAATTTGTCTGATTGGATCTGTGAAGCTAACTCTTAAGGAAGGATGTGTTTATGATAGTCACAACAAAAAAATTATTCGAAGCAGCCTATGGAAAATATGCCATTGGCGCATATAATATCAATAACCTGGAACAGGCAATGGGTTTATTCCGTGGTTGTATTGATAGTAAAGCACCTTTTATTATTCAGATAAGCAAAGGTGCTAGATCCTACACTCATAAGAAAATGCTCGAGGGATTGATTATTTCTGCAAATGAAGTATTCCCGGATGCCATTTTTGCAGTTCACCTTGACCATGGTGATGAAGAATCTTGCTACGACTGCATCAATAGCGGTTTTTATAGCTCGGTTATGATCGATGCCAGCCATGAATCATTCGATAAAAATATTGAAATAACCCGTCGTGTGGTTGATGCTGCTCATGCAAAAGGCCTTGTTGTCGAGGCTGAGCTTGGTCAATTAGGTGGGGTTGAAGAGCATGTGGCAGTTGATGAAGCCAATGCCAAGCTAACCGATCCGAAACAAGCCCGCGAATTCGTTGAGCGTTCTGGTTGTGATTCTCTTGCTGTAGCAATTGGAACGAGTCATGGGGCTTTTAAATTCAGTGGAACCCAGGGACTTCATTTTGAAGTTTTAACAGAAATCCAAAAAGTGTTGCAGGGTTTCCCCCTGGTTATGCATGGATCAAGTTCTGTCCCTCAAGATGAAGTTGAGCGAATAAATAAGGCTGGCGGAAAATTATTGGGCGCCAAGGGTGTTGATGATGGGCAGTTTAAGAAAGCTGCCACACTTGGAGTGACTAAGATTAACATTGACACAGATGGTCGCCTGGTTTGGACCCGCGTACATCGCGAATATTTCCGTGACAATCCGGAACAGTTCGATCTTCGCCCTGTAGGTAAAATATTTATGTCCGAATACGCCAAATTTATCGCGGCTAAAAACGAAAAGCTGGGCTCCGCCGGTCATCTGGGTGAAGTAAGTCAAATTGTCAATTGAAAGTGGAGAGCCGAAGAGTGTTCAACTCTCCGGCTTTTTTTATGAGAAAACAATATGCCTGATTCAGATCAAAAGGTAGACCAAAATCGTTACCAGGTTATTCCACGTGTTTTGGTTTTTGCTTTCAAAAATCAATCAGTATTGTTGATAAAATTGTTACCCAGAATCGGGAAGACGACAAATTGGATTGGTCGTTATAACGGCCCAGGTGGTCATGTCGAACGCGGTGAAGATTTGTTAAATGCTGCCCGCCGTGAGTTATTGGAAGAGACCGGCCTGGAAGGTAATTTAGCTTTGTGCGGGACTATTTTAGTGGATACCGGTCAGCCGGTTGGGATAGGTTTGTTTGTATTTCGCGCGGATGATGTTACAGGAAGCTTGATGTCTTCATCCGAAGGTATCGCTGAATGGATCCCGTTGGGTGATTTGGATGATTACTTGTTGGTTGAAGATGTAAAAATGATTTTAGATAAAATTCATCGCAAGAAGCCTGATGATCCTCCTTTTTCGGGGAGATCATTTTATAACGTAGAAGGAAGGTTAGTTTTAGTTTTCAATTAACTGTTTACTTTTGAAATTAAAATAATACTTTGATTGTTTTCAGCCGTAAGCTAAATGTGCTGCCTTTTCTAAGTTCACTCTGGACCGAAAGACGTCCGTTGTGTTGTTTTATAACCTGATTTGTGATCGCTAATCCCAATCCTATACCACTGAACATATTATCTCCGCTTGTTTCTGAATGAAAGAAGCGATCGAAAACACGCGACAAATGCTCAGGTTCAATACCAATACCATTGTCTTTAACATCAATTACCAGGTAGTTCTCTTCTTTGTGGAGTTTGATTTCAACTTGTCCGCCATCCGGACTAAATTTAATGGCATTATCCACAAGTGCCATTAATGCGCGTTCGAGAGATTTCGAATCCCCTGAAACATGTGGCAAGCCTGGTTCGGCTTCAACCTGGATAGTGAGTAAGTTAGCGGCTGCTTTTTCCTGGTATTTGGAGGCCACTTCATTGGCAAGCGAGGTCATATTTACAGGTTGAAATTTTGGCAGGATCAGATCTGTTTCTTGTAGGAAAAGTATGTCGTTTACCAAGGTTGTGATTTGTTGTATATTTCTCGCGATCGTGTCGATTGTGTCTGGAAGTTTGTCTTGACTGATGGCACCTTTTTGGAGTAGTTGAAGAAACCCTCCTGCAGCCATGAGAGGGGTTCGTAATTCGTGGGCTACATTTGTAATAAATTCCCGGCGGGTAATCTCCTGTACGGCAAGTTTTTGATAAGCCTGGCCAAGTTCATTTGCTCTCATTCGCAAATCTTCCACGGTAGTTTCATCATTTTCCCGTAGACGTTTGCTTATCTCACGCACCATCGCCATAGCAATGATGGATGAATGTTGTATGACGCGATCAAAGTTTTCTTTGTCGATTTCCAGCACGGTAACAGGACTGGAGGCCGTAACGCTCGCTGCTCGAGGGGCGTTATGCATGATGCCCATTTCACCAAAAAAATCTCCAGATTCTAAAACTTTTAACTTGCGCTCTTCCTTCATATTTATGGTTTTCGTTACATCTACCTGTCCATCGATTAGAATATAAAATTTTTCCTCAAGTTTGCCTTCTCTACACAATACCGTTGTTGCCGGATAGTGATTAATCTGGCTGAAGGCAATAAGATTGTCGATTTCTATCTCTGAAATCCCAGGAAAAGCACGCGGGATAATTTCTTTTGGCCCTCGTGGATTTTTGCGTTGAAGATTGATTGGGTTCATGATTCTCTCAACATTGGTTTATGGCTTGAATTGAGTAAGAAAAGCTGTAAAGTGAATGCAATTTATAATTGGGGATTACAGTTTATACCCTATCAGGCGTAATAAGTTTTTACGCCAATCTTTTTCGACACTATCTTCAACTCCCTTGGGCGAAAACCCATCAATTACACCGATAATTCCGCGTCCCTGGCTGGTCTCAGCGACTAGTACCTCTGTAGGGTTGGCTGTTGCACAGAAAATACGCGCTACTTCGGGAACAACCTTAATCGAATTCAGAATATTGATTGGATAAAAGCCTTCGGCTAAAAATATTATGAAAGAATGCCCTGCGCCAATGGCAAGGGCGTTTTTAATTGCAAGATCCGTCATCGCATCGTCCGTTCCACTGTAGCGTACCAGACATTTTCCAGATGCTTCGCAAAAAGCCAGTCCAAATTTAATTCCAGGAACACTGTTTACCAGGCTTTCGTGAATATCTTCCACAGTTTTGATGAAGTGAGATTGCCCGAGTACGAAGTTGATTGGTTCTGGTTTTTCAATTGTAATTGCATGGATATCCATTTGCATCATCTCCCTTTCTTAAATATAAATATATTCACCCGAGACTAAACTTATTGTATTCAAAAACAATTTTGAAAAAGAGTGGATTACGGGCATTGCTGAGAAATTCATTTGATTTTTTCATAAAATAGTAGAAGGGTGCTACCATACTTTCTCTCGTCAAATTTCCGTAAATTTATTAATTGCATTTCATTATATTCACGTGGGTGGATTTGAACAATAATTTCACCAGTTTCTTCAAGCCAGCCCGGATTGGAATCCAATATCTTCAACGCTTCGGACCACATTTCTTTGTATTGAGGGGGGGCAATGTAAATATATTCAAAAAACGAATCTGGTGCAAGTTTTAACATCGAAAAGGCATCGCCACGCCTGACTTCGGCCCGGTTGAGAAAATTGCAATTTATTAAGTTTTCTTTGATCGTTTCGATTGGTAGCCGGTTTAGATCTGTAAACCGGATAAATGCTGCTTCTCGACTAAGTGCCTCAATACCAATCGCGCCGGTACCTCCGAAAACATCCCACCATTTGGAATCAACTACATCGTTTCCCAGAATGTTAAAAAGAGCCTCTTTAACCATGTCAGTTACAGGCCGGGTTGTATCACCGGGGACAGTTTTTAACTTTCGACCTTTGGCATTACCTGAAATCACACGCAGCATTATAGCTCGACACTTGTTCTGGCCGCTAATAAATTTCCGTGAGGTGCAATAATAGGTACCACACAGCCCGTTCCAAGTAGCAACCGTTGTCCCTGGGTTTGATGGATGGCGTCGAATGCCTCGTTGAGTACATCCTCCGCCGTACCGTAGACCATTGTTTCCCGGCGAATTCCTCCACAAAGCATGGATTGTGTGCGTGTTAACGCTTCTGTAAGGGATGGTGGGGTGTCGCGATCATGCCAATTTATGATTTGAACCGGGTAGTCAGCTACGCTATTAAAATATACATTCTCTCCGTGTAAGTGAAGCATGTTTAACCAAAGTGGACGGGAAGATTCCAGTACTAACAAATCGAAGGAGCGTCCATATTCATTGAATTCATCTTTTGTAAGTAGGCTGGCTTGTGCATGTTGAACAGCGTAAAAAATCCCATCTATCAGACCATGGGCACGGGCTGCTCGTATAAAACGGCGAGTAGATTCGGCGATTATTTCAAGGCCTCGTCCCACTAATTCAGGTCTCAAGCGCAG
>CAZLJB010000191.1:0-6370 GCA_964559195.1 uncultured Anaerolinea sp.
CACGGCTCTGAACACTCTTTCCCTACACGACGCTCTTCCGATCTGTCTGCGCCCAGGTGGCTGATGTAGAAGAACCGACGGACACGGGCTTCGGAGGCGGCCTGAGATAAATTATAAGTACCGCGTGCGTCCACCTGCAGAATGTTTGCTCGGGCGCCCTGAAATTCCGCCCCGGCCAGGTGATATACGATCTCAACGCCCCGCATAGCCGCCCTCAGGCCGCGTTCATCGTTCAGGCTGGCCACAGCAACTTCAACCGGCACACCTTTTGGTAGGTTGGGTGTGTGCGCTGATGGTCGGATAAGGGTACGTACTTGCTGCCCATTTGTGACTAATTGACGAATAAGGGCGCGTCCGACAAAACCTGTTCCACCGGTTACCAGAATCATGAGACGATTATAACGTAATGTAATTAGCCTGTTCAAGCACTGGAGTGCCTGAACAGCCATTCTCAGGTTGGTCTTGTCGAGGGGATTTTGGGATGAAAAGTAACCTGTGGAGAGCCTATCACTCAAAATCTGGATCGGGCAGCAGGATGCCGGCCAGGATTTGGGCTTCATTGACGAGGTCAATGTTGGTGGGTAGCTTGAATTCATCATCGACCCGTAGGATCAGATATTCAGCTGCCAGGCGTGCCTTCTCAGGCTGCCCGGGCATTTCTGAAAATTCCTTCAGGAGGTCGTATGCGCTGGTACTGTGGGCGGTTAGCTTGCAACGCTGATAATATTCCCGCAGTGCAATTCCGGCAGCCCGGCGGGCATAAACGCGTGCCTGGCCTTGATTGCCCCGATTGCGCAGATCCAGCGCTAATTCAATTTCGTGATCGAATTTGTTTTTCCAGTTCATGGCGACCCAGATAATAGCCGAATTTTTGTCCCGGGTAAGTATAATACGATTACTTATTCAAGAAAGGCACCCCGATGAAAAAAGTTTATAGAAGTTTGACAGCTCTGCTGCTATTTGTTTTCGTTGGCTTGAGCTGCAAGGAGTTCCAGCCAGATAATCTGCCTGGGCTGCAGTCAACCAGCCAGCCTGCCACACCGGAAAATTCAACTGCAACTCCAGGGCCGACCAGGATGGCACCAGTCAGTTCCAACCAACCCTATAAGGTTACCGGAAATTTCAAATCAAGCGGCGAAATTGGCGGCGAATTTTCGGATAATATTTTGTATTCAGAACGAATGGTGATTCTGTTTGATTTGCATGGATTTATCACGAGGAACAAAGAGTGGGAACTACCGGTTGAATCACAGGTCATTGGTCATGTAGACTATAACCCAAAGGATGCCAGCGGTACTTATACTCTTTTCCTGCCTGAAATTCCCCAGGGTACTTTTAACGATGTCGATAATAATGGTCGCCAGGATATGGGTGTGCAGGTCTTTGCTGTGGATTACGAACCTAATCTTGCTGGAGATCCTTTTCTTACTGGTAATGACCGGCTGAGAGGCTGGCCAGGCAACCAGGCCTCGGTCCAGACCACGGCAGATGAAAAGGGCGAAGTGACGGGAGGCCGGTTGATCGTTTATGCCCCAGATGACAAACAAGGTTTCCCGAGTGATTTTGGCCTGGACGGAAAACTTTTTACTTCTGATGACCCTGCCGCCATTCTGCCCGCTGGTTATTCGATGATAGATTTGAATACCCGCCCATTCACCGTCAGCCAGAAAGCCGAGGTCAGTCTGCCCCTGCTGGAAGCCGCGGATGTCGGGCCAAAGGATTATTCCAAGGATAGCTATACACAAGCTTTCGATCATTTACTGCAGTTTTTACGCAAAGAATATGCTTTTAGTGGGATTGCCGGTAAACAGCCCGATTGGGACAAATTGCAAGCCGAGCTGGGCCCACGCGTGGAACAGGCTGAAAAGAAGCGGGATGCGGCTGCCTTTTATGCTGTTTTGCGGGATTTCACCTATGCATTTAAAGATGGTCATGTGGGCCTGGACGGAGGAGACTATGCCAAGAGTGATTTCCAGGCTAACTTTTCTGGAAGCCTGGGTTTTTCTGTGCGCGTGTTGGATGACAAGAGCGTAATTGTAAAAACCGTCCTTGCGGGTGGAGCGGCTGAAGCGGCTGGAATGAAGGTCGGTGCTGTTATTACGCAATTTAATGAAAAGCCCGTGCTGGATGCCATTAAAGCGCAGTCCTTATTTTTTGGTAACCAGTCTTCGGATGCAAATATTCTTTATACTCAGGCTGTTACGTTGACGCGCATCAGGCCGGGTGGACAGGCAACTGTTGGTTATTCGAATCCTGATGGGCAGAAAAAAATTGCCACCCTGACAGCCAACCCTGAGGTTAACAGTCTGTTGGAAGATCTTGGGTATAACAAAAGCGCTGATTTGGTGCCTGTGGAAATGCAAATCCTGACGGCGAATGGGACCGATATTGGATATATTAAGAGTAATACCAATGTTGATGATCTGAACCTGATGGTGCGCTTGATTGAACGTGCATTCACAAAGTTTGAAGAGAAAAAAATTACAGGAATAATTATTGACCTGCGCAATAACTCGGGCGGTGTGCCACTCGGTATGGCGGGTTATTTAACCAACCAGTCAATTCAACTTGGACAGTTGGAATATTATGATAGCGCCAGTGGTAAGTTTTCGAGCGGAGGTGTGCCGAGAAAATTTTCTGCGAAGCAGCCCCAATTTCACTTTGATAAAATCGCGGTATTGGTTGGGATGAACTGTGCCAGCGCGTGTGAATTGGAATCTTATGCCCTCGGTCAACTGCCAGGTGCGGTTATTGTTGGCCAATATGCATCTGCGGGTGTCGAAGCCGAAGTTTCGAAAGGCCAGATAAAAATGCCGGAAGGGATTGGTATGCAGTTCCCCACCGGCCGTTTTATTAACCCGGATGGGTCGCTCTTTTTGGAAGGGCAGGGTGTTCAGCCAAGCATCAAGGTACCGGTTAACGCCACGACAGTGCTTTCTCATAACGATGTGGTTATGCAGGCAGCTCTGACCGCCGTCGCCGGGAAATAAGCCTGGCTAAGGGTCAGATCAATGGATCTGGTATTTGTGAAATCTAACCAGGTTGGCTGGAAGCCATGCCAGCCACTATTTAATATCGAGTGCAAATCTGTATACAAGCATTATTGTAAAATTAAAGAACGATTATCGACCTAGAGAGGCGAAAAATGAAAAAAATGGTTGTTGTTCTCGCGATCGTGTTTCTGGCTCTGCTGGCTGCCTGCAACAACCCGCTTGTAGTTCCAGCGGATCTGGCAGTTACCCTGCCCCCCAACCAGGATTTTATTTTGAGAGCCACTCTGACGCAGGCTTCCGAAACGCAGGCGCCGGTAGTAACACCCGTCAGACCTACCATCACGTCGACTTTCACCCCATTGCCCACAACCACTCAGACCCCAACGCGTACACCGATTCCTACGCGCAAATCCCCATATCCGGTTTCGCAAGGTCAGCCTCTGATCGATATGGGTTTTCAGTCCATCACGCTGGATAATGTCAATAATTTGTCGGTTGTATTTCGTGAGCTTACAGCCACCCGCCGCCATGCAGCGCTCAGCGCTGATGGTCAAAAGCTATTTTTAAGCACATCCAATGGCACCTTTGTGTATGATCGCCAGGGCAAGGTTCTGGCGCATTGGCAAAATATTTTTACGCCTGTGATTGATTGTGAGAGCTGTATATCAGTTAACCGCGATGGCAGCCGCCTGGCAGTCATCAGTCGTAATACGGGTATTTGGGAAGCGCAGGTTTATGATGTGATTGGTGACCAGGCTACCCTTTTCCTGGCGGTACCGCTTCAACCAGGTTTTGCGGGCACAAAAAATGAGGCCAGTATTGCCATTTCACCCGATAACGCTTTCCTGGCTTTCAAAGCCGGATCAGCTGGCTTGCGGGTGTTGGACTTGCAGTCCAGGCTGCAGGTGCTTGATTATGAACGGCCGGTTACTGGGGTCAGTTTCACCCCGGATGGCGCCAGTTTAGTGATCCATGCCGGGCAGGAAATGCTGTTTTTTAAGGTCACTGACTGGAAATCACCGATCAATTTGCTTCTGCCGCGCGAAGAAACAGCTTACGCTTTCTCGCCGGATGGCAAGTTGATGGCAATTGGTCTGCCCACGGGCGGCCTGCGTGTTTATTCAATAGAAAATTTCAGGTCGCTGCAGGAGATCAATGTTCCGCCCGCCAACTCAACCAACCGTGAGTGGCAGCTTGTTTTCCAGGATAATAAAACCCTCTCCGGTTATGCAGTTCGTTGGGATACTTACCGGACAACTGCAACCATCGAATCTGGTCAATGGGATATTGAGAGTGGCAAGGCCCTGCGCTTTGATACGAAAACGGGTTCCGATCCGGATGCACTCTCTGCCCTGTGGGGCAGCCCTTTGCCCCTGCCCGTATCGAGCAGTGATCTGGAGACAGGTGCTAATTTTTATAATGCTTTCCGATTCACTAGTGATGGGATTCTCCAGGTTAACAGCCCTCACTCGGCCTGCTGGTTGAAATTATTTAATGGTGAATCGACCTGTTTCAAAAATACCGAAAGCATCCTGTTTGCATCGGATGCCAATACCTTTAAGGAAGTTCGTGATAACAGCAGCACCCGGTTGGTGGAAACCAGAACCGATACGACTGCCATCCAGGTTGGTCCTTATCGTATTGCAGCCATTAATCGCAGTGGTGAATGGGCGTTAATCGATACAGGTACCGGCACAGATCTTTATATCAAGGGTAAGAAATTACCTCAAGAATCGGTCAAAGGATCGCTGCAGGGTTTTGCTGAAAATGCAAAATTAATCGTTTTTTCGGCCCGGGAAAAAGAGAATACTTTTACCATCACTGTTGTGGACAAAGCCACCGGCAATGCCATTTATCAGAAAAAGGACAATTTCCTTTACAAACCAGTGGTGATGACGGCGGACGGTACAATTTACTATGTGCAGAATGAGTTGGAACATAACCAGGCTGTGTTTAATGTGATCGACCCCCATACACTCAAGATCAGTGAACTTACACGCCTATCATTGCCATCTGAACCGCTTGTCATGACCCTTTCTGCCAGTGGATTGTTTGCGATTGGCCAGCTGGATGGTAATGTGTTGATTATGACCAGGGATGGAAGCCAGAGCACCAATATTCAGGCTGCCACGAGTGCAATCGAGGGACTTGCATTCAGCCCTGACGGGCGTTTTCTGGCGGTTGCAAGTTTGGAAGGTGTGAGGGTTTACTCGATTTTAGCGAGTGTCAAATGATAGAATAGTTTCAAAATCTAAGACTTGGAAGGTTTTCATGAATATATTTGTACCAGGGCGAATTTGCCTTGTAGGTGAGCATTCAGATTGGGCTGGTGGTTACCGGCGTATTAATGCCCAGATTGAAAAGGGTTATACCCTAATTACTGGAACTGACCAGGGAATTTATGCGGAGGTTTCAGCTCACCCCACTTCGTTGGTTTTAAGTTCAGTTTCGCAAGATGGTCAGCGTATTGGGCCCTATGAAATTCCGATGGAGCCCAGGGCGCTCTTTGAAGAAGCCCAAAAAGGTGGTTTTTGGAGCTACATCGCGGGAGTAGCCTACCAGATGCTGATCAACTACCATGTACGCGGTTTGGTCATTGACAATTACAAAACCGACTTGCCAATTAAAAAGGGGCTTTCATCCAGCGCAGCCATTTGTGTCCTGACGGCAAGGGCCTTTAATCGCGTTTATGATCTAAAAATGACCACCCGTGGTGAAATGGAATTGGCCTACCAGGGAGAAATTACCACGCCGTCCCGTTGTGGACGGATGGATCAGGGTTGCGCATTTGGAAACCGCCCGGTGTTGATGACCTTTGATGGCGATCGCCTGGAAACCACTGAACTGCAGGTGCATGAACCGATGTACTTTGTAATCGTTGACCTGCAAGCCAAAAAGGACACGATGGAGATTTTGAACCGCCTGAACCATTGTTATCCATTTGCAGAAAATGACGTGGAAAAAGGTGTCCAGCAGTTGCTAGGGCCGATAAATAAGCAAATCGTCAGCCAGGCCATGGAGGCGCTGCGCGCATCAAACGGACAGCAGTTGGGTGAATTGATGAGCGAAGCCCAGACATTGTTTGATCGTTACGCCACGCCAGTCTGTCCGGAGGAATTGACTTCACCTGTCTTGCACAGCCTCCTGGATTATGCGCCGCTTAAACCACATATTTTCGGTGGCAAGGGTGTTGGTTCCCAGGGAGATGGTACGGCGCAGTTTATCTGCCGCAGTCAGCAAGATCAGCAGGCAGTGATGGAGATTATGGAACGTGAACTGCAGATGCCTGCCATGCGGATGACCATCACGCCCCAGCAAAAAGTACGCAAAGCAGTTATCCCGGCGGCTGGTTTTGGAACCAGGCTTTTCCCGGCCAC
>CAZLJB010000192.1:0-3409 GCA_964559195.1 uncultured Anaerolinea sp.
CGATCAGCAAGGTGACATAATATTTGCGCAGTTCACGCGCGATGGTGGCAAAGGTAGTTTGGGCGGCCATTTCACGATTGAGCAGCTTGTGGGCTTCCTCGACCACAATCACCAGCGGGCGGGGCTCTTGCGTGCCATGTGCGCGAAAGGCATTGGTCCTTTTTTCCCAGGCGTCACGGATGTGACGCGTCAGCAGATTGGATACCAGTAAATAATCCAGATCGGCTTCATGGTCACCAAAGGAGAGCACTACATGCTGCCCGGCTTCCAGGGCCCGAATGATCTCGACGATACTGTCAGATGCAGGATTCTCAACAATATAGGACTTGGTAAAAAGCCGGCGCAGCTTATCCTGGAGAGCCTCAGCCGCCATGACATTGACCCCGTTCCCATTGGCCCAAAAAGCCACGCTGTCCGGATGGGGCACCTTTTTCAGGCGCCCGTTATCATCTTCCTGCTCAACTTCTTCGCGATTCATGGCTTTGAAACGCACGAACCAATCGCTTTTATAGGAATTGTAAAGCGCATTGAGGGTGGTGGGGGTGGTTTCCTTTAGATTTAGTTCACGTGAAAGCATTTCCACATCGGCAGCAGAGATATCGTGCATGGCAATTTCGAGGTTGAAATCAGGGGTCTGGCTATTGCGGATTTTTGCGCCAGCGCCCAGGCCTACCACCCGCACCCGGCTCTGAAATTTGGTCTTGAGACCGATCACGGGCATCTTGGTGTCAGAAGCCACATCGTCAAAGCCGTATTCGTTGTGCATATCCAAAACCAGGACGGAAGCCTTGTTATAGTGCATCAGCCCCGCCAGCACCAGGCGGGTCAGAAACGATTTACCGGTACCCGTGGCACCAAAGACACCCGAGGAACGCTGAACAAATTTCTCCAGATTGATGCAGACCGGGTGGCCTTGTTCGCGGGTGTACCCAATCACAAAGTTACCATCCTTATCCGGGTCGCCAAATATGGTGGCAATATCTGCTGCGCCAGCCATCGAGACGGGGGCATGATGGAGAGGCACGGTTTTGACCGGGATTGGGCGCGGATCATCGGGTTTCTGTGCACGCCACAACTTGTATTCAGGCGTGCCGGGCTCCGGGCCACGTTCAAGCATCAAGGCCGGCAGAATTTCAAGGTTTGTAAAAAGGGTTTGACCGTGCAGCGCCCTGGCCAGGTTGGCCGGCAAACGAGCCTCGGATTGTTCATCCGCGAAACGTGGATCGGTAGCGCCAAGTTTCAGATCAGTCGCAAGACCGTAGAAACGGTAGTTGCCGCTGTCGATGACCACGAACCCACCTTCCTGTACGTCCAGCGGGTTGACTGTCAGGCGGGCCGAGAAGGATTCCTTCAGGCCTCCGCCGACGATATATCCAATGGGTTTGTTATCTTCCATAATGATTTCCTTTGATGCTAACGAACGCGCGGTATAAAGAACCATTTACTCATTTGACAGGGCTGAGCATGTTCTCAAAATGACATGGGCCTTTCCAATGTTGGGAATTCCCAGGCGGGGTAACATGATCAGAGCACTTCTCCCAAGGCACCCAGCACACTCATCAGGGTCGGATAATCGTCCCGCAGCAGGGTAATCAATTCCTGGGTGGCTGCATCTTTCCACCTGACGCTGTCGGGTCCATGTGCCATTCCGGCCTGCTGAATGTGCGCAGCCAGGATTTCGCCTATTGGGGCATCTTTAAGGCGCAGCACATGCCGGAAATAACCAAACCGGCCGGTATCGGTAAAACGCATAAGTTCAGCGGTATCGCACAGATAAATCACATCCAGGCTGAGCGGAGGCCGCGGCGGCATGAGGTGAAAAATCTTATCATCCTGTTGATATCCAACCGTGAGAACCGACATTTCGACCGGCACAATACGACGCTCACGATTGTCTTTTATAACCTCAGCGCTGATTTGTTCAGCTGTAACCAACTGGCGTACCAGGCCATCATCATCGATATGAATATCATGGATCAGACCATAGACCTGGTAGGCATGGCCCAATTCCGCGCGCACCAGTGAGCCAAAGGTTGGCGTATCAAACTGGGAGACAGAACAACCCGCTACAAAACCAGTAGTGCCTGCGCGAAGTAAGTGTCCTATTTTGTATGATTGCATATCTTATTCCTCACTGATGAAAACGATACGAGCGTTGGGCACAATAAAAATTCCAGGTTATGAATAGCGTGACCTGCCAGGCTGATCTTTGCTGGATTGCTTATTCGAACCATCATCCAATTCAGCGTTGCTGCGCCGCAGTTCAAGATTTAGCATCTGCTCCACCTGTTGTTTTTCCTGGAACGAAACAACCGCGGTTTCATGAGCGCGATGGAGCAGGTAAGGATAAGGTTTCTCTCCCAACATACGGCACTGATTGACCAGCACCGAATGTAAATTACCCAGTTTTTCAGAGTCTTCTGCCACCCAACGGGGAATTTCAACACGCACCGGCCACGGGCGCCCCTCCGTCCCGACGTTAAGATAGAAAAAATACAGGGCCAGTCCACCGGTATAATATTTTTGAGCCTTGGATTGGAAAGCAAAAACCGCAGACCTTTCACCTGGTTTGAGGATGGGATCTTTCTTTTCTCCGAAAAGCCAGCGATCGCTAACCCCACGCAAGGGGTGGTAAGCGCGCAGTTTTTGCAGGTCTTCATCCGTGGCTGTACCAAGCTCCAACAAACGGATCACAAGATCCGAAGCGGGTTTGTCCACATAACCAGCGGTAGTGATACCGCGCTCCTGTAATTGAGAGAGAACTGACAGGTAGATATTCAGGCTTTTCTCAAAGTCACCCGCGTTCTCGCCATCCTTCTCGCCCCATAACTCAATTGGTCCATCTGTAAAGGTGATGACAGCCTGCCCGGTATGATCAAATTCACGCGCAAGCTCCAGAAGCTTCGCGCGTTCACTTGTGTCACGCCGCAAAGCCACCAGGCCTTCGGTGAGCGGGCTTCCGGTCGGAGTATAAAGCTCATCATCAAAAAGCAACTGGCTGTCGGTTCGAATCAGCGGGGTCTGCCCCGAATCAAGGCGCAGGATGATCGCGCCGACATTGATCAACCCATAGCGCAGCGCGTTATGCCGGTCAGGGTTGATCTGCGATCCATCCGCTGCGATCAGGGTGGCGCTAAATGGCAAGGCAGGCGGCCCGATATGGAAGTTCAGCGGATCGCTTAACGGCATGGCGCAGCGCAGGTTTGGATCCTGGGCCGTGGCCTTTTCAACCTTGTAACGCAAGGCTGCCAGGTTATCCGCGTTTTCCTTCAAGAGAAAACGAGCCTGATTCTGCCGTTCTGCGAGAGTCCTCTGGCGCTCCTGCACTTTGCTGCCAATTTCTTGAATTTTCTGGTAAACCTGCTGAAAATCGATTGCCATTAAGCACCCAAATCCTGGTTACTGTGTT
>CAZLJB010000192.1:3509-6367 GCA_964559195.1 uncultured Anaerolinea sp.
ATCAGCGGTTCGGGGAAAGTCACCCTGAAACCGGATATTGCCTATATCTACGTGGGCGTGCACACTGAAAAGCCAGGCGCAGCAGAAGCGGTGGCTGAAAACAATGCCAACACTCAGAAACTAATTGATGCCTTGAAAGCCGCCGGCGTGGATAACAATGATATCCAAACCTTGAATTTCAGCATCTACCAGAATAACCAGTATGGTCCGGATGGAAAACCAACCACCACAAATTACGCAGTGGATAATACCGTTTATCTGACCATTCGAAAGTTGGGTCAGCTTGGTGACTTGCTGGACGCGGCAGTAAAAGCTGGTGCCAACAATATCAACAATATCCAATTCGATGTTGCCGACAAGACCAGCGCCCTCAGTGCTGCCCGCAGCGCAGCGGTCAAAAACGCCAGGCTGCAGGCGGATGAATTGGCTGCAGCTGCTGGCGTAACACTTGGTGCCATCCAAAATATTCAATATACTGATAATTCCCCTTTGCCGTTCAGTATGGGAAAAGCCAGCGAGGCTGGCGGTGCCATGGCAGCCAATGTGGCTGTGCCAATCAACCCTGGCCAAATGGAAATCACGGTCAACGTAACTATGTCATTCGAAATCAAGTAAAAAAGAGTGTTCGAAGAGAAAATTATGTGGGGGGTGTTTTTCGGTTCTGAAGCAAACCTTCAGAACCGAAAAACACCCCCATTAGGTTTCATAACGGGCAAGCGGGTATAATCATCCAAAATTATTGGATGGAGGATCTTCAAAATGCTCAAAGTTGGTTATATCGGTCTCGGATTGATGGGGAAATCCATCGCCAGGAATATGCTCAAGGCCGGATTTTCTGTGGTTGTCCATAATCGCAGCCGGGCGGCAGTCAATGAATTGGTAGCAGAAGGTGCTATTGCAGCGAATTCGGCAGCAGAAGTAGCCGGACAGGTGGACGTGGTCTTTACCAACCTGCCAGATTCCCCGGATGTTGAAAAGGTGGTGCTTGGTCCGGGCGGTATTATTGAAACAGCCCAGGCTGGCCTGGTATATGTGGATAACTCAACCATAAAACCCGCCACAGCACGCATGATCGCGGTAAAACTGGCTGAAAAAGGCGTTTATGCGCTGGATGCCCCGGTCAGTGGCGGCGATATTGGAGCTAAAAACGGGACCCTGACCATCATGGTGGGCGGCAACGCTGACGCGCTGGAAAAGGCAATGCCTGTCTTAATGGCCATGGGCAAGACAGTCACGCATGTCGGCGAGGCAGGGGCCGGACAGGTGGCCAAGGCTGCAAATCAAATCATGGTGGCCGCGCAGATGGTTGCGATGGGTGAACTGTTGATTTTTTCTCAAAAAGCAGGCGTTGACCCCCAAAAAGTTGTCGAAGCCATTAAAGGTGGCGCCGCCCAATGCTGGAGCCTGGATGTCAAACCTGCCCGCCTGTTTGCAGGAAATCGAGGGCCAGGCTTCAAAGCTTACATGCAAGCCAAAGACCTTAATATCGTGCTTGAAACAGCCCGTGAATATGGCGTGCCGCTACCCGCTACAGCCGAGAACGCTCAGCTCTTTAATGCCATGTTACAGATGGGAATGGGTGAGTTAGATAATTCGGCGGTGGTTGGTGTGATCGAGACTCTGGCAGGCTGCGTTTTAAAGGTCAAAGAATGAGTTTTTTGAAACGATTCTGGCCATCCATCTCTGATTACACCCTGGTCATTATAGGGACCCTCTTGCAAGCAGTGGCTTTGCGGATTTTCTTTGTCCCAGCCAATCTGGCTTCGGGCGGGGTCAGTGGTGTGGCTCAATTGATCAACCATTTCACGAATTGGCCAATTGGGTTGATGGTCTTTGTTGGCAATCTGCCCTTACTCCTGCTGGGATGGCGCTACCTTGGGGGCAAGCGCTTTGCCCTCCGAACCGGCACCGCTATTTTGACTCTCTCTTTTCTAACCGATGCGCTGCTTTGGCTGCCCTTTTTCCCCCGCAACGGATTGACCGGTGACATGGTGTTAAATTCACTTTACGGAGCCGTGGTGGCCGGTATCGGCTATGGTTTGGTCTACCGGGGACAGGGTACCAGCGGCGGTAGCGATATCCTGGTGCGTATCCTCAATCATTATCGCGGCATTCCCATCACCCAGGGCTATCTCATGACAGATGCAAGCATTATTTTATGCGCTGGCTTTGTTTTTGGATGGGATAAAGCGCTGTATGCAATTATCACCCTGTACGTGAGTGGATTGGTGGTTGATACAACCATGGAAGGTTCTGGCACAGTTCGCACCGCGTTAATTATTACATCCAACCCCCAGGTAGTTGCTGAAACCATCATGAAAGAAATGGAACGTGGGGTTACTGTGCTTTCTGGAACCGGGGCATATACAGGCACGGAAAGACCGGTTTTATATACTGTTGTAACGCGTTCGGAAATCCAGATGTTGAAATCAATCGTGCACCAGGCAGATAAAGCGGCCTTCATGGTGATTGGCGCGGCGCACGAGGCTCTGGGGGAAGGTTTTAAATCATTTACAAAACACTAACCATCCCCTCCTATCTGTGCAGGTCTTAACGGTTAGCGCCCAAACTGGCCAAATGCCCCCACGACCAGCAAGATCTGACCCAGGTGGTAGGAGATCATCAATAAGAGTCTGCCACGATGAACTGGTTTGACAAATTTATTCCAGGCCAGCAGCATATCTGAGGCAACAAACAAGACAGCACCGGCGCTGACCAGGTAAGCGGGAGTGGAATACCAATCGGTTCGAAAGAGAGTCATCATTGCCGAAAACAACATCAGCGCAATGCCTGTAGCATAGATACGCACAGAAAAACCGAGGCGGCGCAAACCCTCTTCACGCAACCCAAGAAGGACA
>CAZLJB010000193.1:0-6365 GCA_964559195.1 uncultured Anaerolinea sp.
GCACCTGGTCTGGCAAGTACGGCACCTGGTCTGGCAAGTACGGCACCTGGTCTGGTAAGTACGGCACCTGGTCTGGTAAGTACGGCACCTGGTCTGGCAAGTACGGTACCTGGTCTGGCGGCTACACCACCTGGGCTGGCAAGTATGGCACCTGGTCTGGCAGCCAACCCTGGGCAGGCTCAATCCTGTCAGATCCAACCTTTGCAGGCAACTTCGCGGCCGGGGTAGGTCCAAACATGGACACCGCCAGTGCCAGTATCTCGAACTACCTGCTCGAACCGTAAGTCACAATCCATTACACTAAAAACAGCCCCCATTCAATCGGGGGCTGTTTTTTTTTGGGTGGAAATCACGCTCGAAACTCCACATGCGGTTTGATCCCACCAGTGCGCTAAAACCAGGGTATTTATGGCTAATTCAATCTGCCAAAGGGACAATTCAGAAAAAACATAAATATTTTACGCACTCTTTACAACTTTTTACTACCATTTTTATTCTCCAAACCAGCCGCTTCCTTTACAATCAAAGTAATATTAAAAATCTTGTCTGGATGAAAAGCAGATGCCCATCTTTATCCAACCTTGATCAACCATTAATTCAGGTTTCAAGAATCAATCAGGCCATTAGGGAGAATGCACTACATGAATGCACTTAATAACACCAAAACCAGTGTCAAATTGATCAGCAGTTTTCTGATCATCGCTTTCATCACCGCAATCGTCGGAGCATTGGGCATTTATTACATCCGCCAAATTGATGCAGCAGATACCAAGTTGTACCAAAATTATACGGTCCCGATCAGCGACCTGGCTGACCTGTCGACAGCCTTCCAGCGCACGCGCGTCAACCTGCGCGACCTGATCCTGGCAACGACACCGGAAGAAGGACAGGGATATGCCACCACCCTCAACCAGCTTTCAGGTGAAGTTGACACACTCTCGACCACCTATGACAAAACCATCCTGTCGGCCGAGATGCGTGCGCTTTATGATGCCTACGCCAAGGATTACAAGGAATTCGTACCCTTCCGTGACCAGATCGTCGTACTGGCGCTGGCGAACAAAGACACCGAGGCCCTGACCCTGTTGCGCGGTGATGCGTTTAAAAGCGCCAAGGCGGTTGAGGCAGATATTGACGCCATGCAAGTCATGAAGGTCGAGCAAGCCAAGAGCACTTCTGACAATAACAGCGCCACCGCCAGCCAGGCCTCAACAATCATGATCTCAATCATAGTGGTGTCTGTTCTGCTGGCACTGGGATTGGGCATCCTGATCTCAAACAGCATTGCCAATCCATTAGTATTTTTAACAAGCATGGGCCGCGCCCTGGCGGTTGGCGACCTGGTACGGGATGTGAGTGAGGCTGAGAAGGATAAGGTACGCCTGCGCAAGGATGAAATCGGCGCGATCGGCCAGGCTTTTGACGGTCTGATCAATTACATGCAGGGCATGGGGGCCGCCGCCACGTCCATCTCCAACAACGACCTATCCGTCAGCGTGGCACCCAAATCTGCCAAGGACGAACTGGGCAACGCCTTCTCCAGGATGATTAACGGGCTGCAAAAAGTAATCGGCCAGGTAGCCGACAGCGCCAACTCGGTCGCCACAGCCGCCGGGCAGCTGGCCAAGGCTTCTGAACAATCCGGTGAAGCCACCAGCCAAATCGCCGTTACCATCCAGCAGGTCGCCAAGGGCACCACCGAACAAACCGAAGGTGTCACCAGGACAGCCGGCTCGGTCGAACAGATGAGCCGCGCCATCGATGGCGTGGCACGCGGCGCCCAGGAACAAGCTGCAGCCGTTACCAAGGCCTCACAGGTGGCTTCACGCATCAGCACCGCCATCGAGCAGGTCACCAATAATGCCCAGGCTGTCACCCGTGATTCAGCCGAAGCCGCGCGCTACTCACGCGATGGCGCCAAGACCGTCAAGGAAACCATCAGTGGTATGGAAGTCATCCGCACCAAGGTCGGTATCTCCGCCTCGCGCGTGGAAGAGATGGGCACGCGCTCTGAGGAGATCGGCGCGATCGTGGAAACAATCGAAGACATCGCCAGCCAGACCAACCTGCTGGCGCTCAACGCCGCAATTGAAGCGGCGCGGGCCGGCGAGCAGGGTAAGGGTTTTGCCGTGGTAGCCGATGAAGTCCGCAAGCTGGCTGAAAGATCCAGCCTGGCCACCAAGGAAATCGCCGGTTTGATTAAAGGTATCCAGAAGACCGTCAATGAAGCTGTGGTAGCCATGAAGGAATCCGCAGCAGAGGTGGAAGCCGGGGTGGTGCGCGCAAATTCAGCCGGCGAAGTGCTTAACAATATCCTGGGCGCGGCCGAATCGGTTTACAAGCAAGCCGAAGAAGCCGGCAGCGCAGCCGCTCGGGTCAGCGTGGCGGCTGGCGAGCTGGTTGGTGCGGTTGACTCGGTTTCAGCCGTGATCGAAGAAAATACAGCCGCAACCGAGGAAATGGCTGCCAACTCGAACGAACTGACCCAGGCCATCGAGAATATCGCCTCGGTCAGCGAACAGAACAGTGCGGCGGTTGAGGAAGTTTCGGCTTCGACCGAGCAAGTCTCAGCCCAGGTTGAGGAAGTCTCGGCATCGGCTGCCTCGATGATGGAAATGGCCAGAAGCCTGCAGCAGATTGTGGCACAGTTCAAGCTAAAGTAACAATAAAGATCCCCCGCGCGCTGGTATGGGTTTCCCCATTCCTGCGCGCGGGGCTCAAGAATTGAGATCAAGTATAGGAGATAAACATGGAACAGCAACTGGTAGTTTTTGATCTGGCTGGAGAATCATACGGCATAAACATTGCCGCAGTGGAAAGCATTATCAAAATGCAGTCGATTACCCAGCTTCCACAGGCTCCGATCTACGTCAAGGGTGTCACCAACCTGCGCGGCGCTGTGCTGCCGGTCATCGATCTGCGCATTCGTTTCGGGTTGGAAACCCAGGAAATTTCGCGCCAGACCCGCATCATCATCGTCACGATGGGCAACCTGAAGGTCGGCGTGGTAGTGGACGGCGTCTCGGAAGTGCTGCGGGTGCAGGATGATACCATCGAAGCCCTGCCACCCATGGTCAGCACGGTCAACTCGGCCTTCCTGAAAGGCATTGTGCGCCTGGAAAACCGCCTGATCATCCTGCTGGAACTCGGAAAAGTACTGGATTTTGATGAACAAAAAGCATTGGCAAAAATCGTTTAGTCGTAAATAGGGTACAGGGGGGCACGGTACTGACGTGCCTCCCTGTTTTATTGTTCGAATTTTGCAGGTCATAAAACAAACAATTTTCGCCATTAAAATTGATTTTGGCGAAAACAAGGGGGAGTTCTCAACATCGCCTGGTAAATCCGGCCGGTCCCGGATTTCAGGAAACCTTTTAATTAAAAAATGAAAATATGAATATACGGACATTTTCAAGAATACTTTTTAAACAACTTTGAAAAGATTCTGGCTACGTGATGGCTTTTGCAAAACCTGAATGTTAAAACGCCATTAAACAGGTAATACTTCAATCATGGCCCGGGGGACATGATCAATCCGGTAAGGAGAATCAAATGTCTCTCAAGAAACTGTTCCTGATCATTTTTGGTATTCAATTAGTACTGGCAATCGGCCTGGGGATATTAACTCTGCTTTTGTTCCAAAACCAGGAAAATTTAAATAAGAGCCGCAATGTTCAATTCCAATCCTATTTACTGGCAGATGAGCTGCGCCAGAGTTCGGATGATCTGACCCGCCTGGGGCGCACCTTCGTCGCCACAGGCAACCCGGAATATGAGCGAGAATACTTTGCCATCCTGGATATCCGCAACGGAAAGGCACCCCGGCCAGTGGCCTACAACCGCATCTATTGGGATTTCGTGGCAGCCACCGGCCAGAAGCCCCGCCCGGATGGGGAAACCATCTCCCTGCAAGATTTAATGAAACAGGAAGGGTTCACGGATGCCGAATTTGCCAAACTGACCGAGGCTCAAAAAAATTCGGATGGCCTGGTGGTGGCAGAAACGATCGCAATGAACGCCGTCAAGGGGCTGTATGATGATGGCAAGGGGAACTTCACTGTCAAAAAAGCGCCCGATCGCGAGATGGCACTCAAGTTGGTGTTTGATGAGACCTACCATAAGAACAAAGCCAACATCATGAAACCAATCGACGATTTTTACGTGCTGTTTGAGGCGCGCACATCTGCGAATGTCAACATGTACGAACAGCGCTCGAGCATATTATTATGGAGCATCATCGCATTGATCGTTCTGATGATGGGAATGTTCGTCTTATCTTACATGCTGATCCAACAGCAGGTTGTCAACAAGCTCCAGCAGGTTGTGCAGGCCTCCAGGCATCTGGCTGAAGTGGACTTACAGGCCTTCTCAAAGGAGATCGGCCTGATCGCCCAGGGCGACCTGACCCGCACAGCCTTGATCAATACCTCGAAATTGAATATTCAATCAAAGAATGAAGTCGGGCAAATGGCCCAGGCCCTGGATGGCATCATTGGCAACCTGGTCAATGTCAGTAACGCATTCCAACAGATGACCACCAATTTCAGGAACGTGCTGTTGGATGTGAATGCCAATGCCAATGAAGTCGGCACATCCAGTTCCAAACTGGCCCTGACGGCCTCGCAGGCCGGGGAAGCCACGGCACAGATTGCCACGACAGTGCAGCAAGTGGCCTTGGGTATCACCCAGGAAACTGAATCAATCAGCCGCACAGCCCAATCGGTAGAGCAGATGTCACGCGCCATCGACGGAGTGGCCAGGGGTGCGCAGGATCAAACCGCCTCGGTCAGCAAAGCGGCCGAGATCACCAACGGTATCAGTCGAACTATCGAACAGGTAGCCGGAAACGCCCAATCCGTAACCAAAGATTCGGCCGAAGCAGCCGAAGCGGCGCGGCTGGGTGCCAGGACAGTATCCGAAACAGTCAAAGGCATGGAGCGCATCAAACAAAAAGTTAGTCTCTCCGCCCAGGCGGTGACAGAGATGGGTGCGCGCTCAGACGAGATCGGAACGATCGTCGAAACCATCGAAGATATTGCCAGCCAGACCAATCTGCTGGCGTTGAATGCGGCGATTGAAGCGGCGCGAGCCGGGGAACATGGCAAGGGTTTTGCGGTGGTGGCTGATGAAGTCCGCAAGTTGGCTGAACGTTCCAGCATGGCTACCAAAGAAATCGCCGGATTGATCAAGGGTATACAGAAGACCGTCGCGGAAGCTGTCAAAGCCATGGATGATGGCGGCAGGGAAGTAGAAAACGGCGTGCGGCTGGCCAATGAATCAGGTGAAGCGCTGGGAGCCATCCTGAAAGCAGCGGAAGCGGTTTACCGGCAGGCTGAGGAAGCTGGCAAGGGCACAGCCCAGATGAGCAAGGCTTCCAATCAGCTGGTGAGCGCGGTGGATGGCGTCTCGGCCGTGGTAGAAGAAAACACAGCCGCCACAGAAGAGATGGCAGCCGGAACATCCGAAGTGACCAGGGCCATTGAAAACATTGCTGCAGTTTCAGAAGAAAACAGCGCCGCCATCGAGGAAGTCAGCGCAGCAGCCCAGGAAATGAGCTCTAAGGTAACCGAAGTCACGGCTTCAGCCCAGTTGTTGGCAAAGATGGCGCGTTCCTTGCAGGATGCAGTCGCCCGCTTCAAGCTGAATTAATCCATTTGGAGAACATGGCGCGGCCTTGTTCTCCAAATATATCGTGATTGCCGAAGTCGCCAGTTCGTCAGGCGAGTCTGGTTCAGTTTTATCGCAAGGGGTAGGGGATTGTGATCATCGACAACGAACAATCATGGCCAGGGAAGATAATGGCAAACTAACCCTGTTTGTGAGAGTCTCGCGTCGCGACAAACCCGGCATTATCCAGGCCGGTACCCCAGCCAGTGGCCTGATGCAGTTTGGAGATATTTCACGCGGCTTTGCCGTGGTGGCCGATGAAGTCCGCAAGCTGGCCGAAGAAGCTGGCGGCGCAGCTGCGAAAGTCAGCACAGCCGCTGGTGAGCTGGTTGGGGCAGTCGATTCGGTCTCAGCCGTGATTGAGCAGAACAATGCCGCCAGCCAGGAAATGGCTGCCAACTCAGCCGAATTAACAATCGCCATTGAAAACATTGCGGCGGTCAGCGAACAGAACAGCGCGGCGGTTAAGGAAGTTTCGGCTTCGACCGAGCAAGTCTCGGCCCAGGTTGAGCAAGTCTCGGCATGGGCTGCCTCGATGATGGAAATGGCCAGAAGCCTGCAGCAGATTGAGGCACAGTTCAAGCGAAAGTAACAAGCTAGCCGGTGTTCTCCCGCATCCTGCGGGAGAACACCGGCATAGAGTTTTTTTTATGTGTAATTTACCTGTAATTTCTCTCAATTTTATTTTGCAGCGGAAC
>CAZLJB010000194.1:0-3054 GCA_964559195.1 uncultured Anaerolinea sp.
AGATAGCTTCAGGTGACTGGAGTTCAGACGTGTGCTCTTCCGATCTCAACCAATCCCGGCAGCCCGCAAGGCTACTTCCAGGGTGACTGTGCCGTTTGACATCGGGACGGCATAGCCGCCACCCTGCAGCTCGGCAAACTTTTTAGCCAGCAGTTCAGTCTGCGGCCCTGGAAAGGGAAAACCTCCCCAACGTCCAGATTTGATGACCGCCGTTACCGCGTCAATATCGCGCTGATCCCAGACGGGCCAGTCAGGGTATGCCTCAGTTCGGGTTTTTGGACCTCCCAGGATGGCAAGTTCAGACATAGGTAACTCCTATAACGGGGAATGATCTAAATATAATTCAGGCTGTTTTGGCGCAGCATATTGCCTGCCAAACCAGCCTGAATTATAAAGCGAAAGTCGTTTCCCTGGTTGCCTTGAATTCAGCAAATTCAAAACTAAAAGAATGGCCAATTTTTGGCAGCACCCGCTGGCTAATTTCCATATCAAGTCTATGGGCTGAAACCGGGTAAGGTTTAATCCGCCAGCCCAAGGGACCTTCTCGTTCTGATTGCTGTTGCAATAACCAGTGCCGCCTGCCAGGCAACTGGTAGAAACGGGGCTCACCAGTTTCAGATTCGGAATAGCTGCCCCCAAGCATTGCAAAAAAACATACCAGGAATTGCGGTGAGGCAGCCAATGCTTTTCAAAGCGCCCAGTATTATTTTAGATATTAATAATTCCCTTATCAACAAAAGAAGTTTTACGGACTGTAATATAGATACCGATCCCAAGCCAAAATAAGGAGGCGATCAAAAACACGATTGTCATTTTTACATCCGAAGGACGAACAAGGTATTCGAAATTTCGGAAAACAAACACAAGAAATGCGCCGAAGGTTATGCCGACAGCCATTTTTATTTCCTGTTTTACATCTGTCTTTTCGACCCACAACAAAAAGGGCACGACCATGCCGAGCAATGTCACCACCCGGTACTCAAAAGAAATGGAACCAAAACACAAGCCCTGGGCAGCCATCGCGAGTCCAAATGGCAGGCTTACCTTTTTAAATAAATTCTGACCTGGTTCCCCTTTTGAAAAAAACACAAAAACAGCGCTAAACAGAACGAGGCAGATGATTTGAAAACTCTTCGCAAGCGTTTTGGGCATAATAAACCAAAAACTAAGACCGAGAGGCGATTTAGCTTCAAACTCAAACAACCGCATACTCGGTAGATAATCCAGAAATTGCGGCCAAAAAAGCAAGACACTCAACACAATAACTGATAAAGGAATAAAATATAACCAACGTTTTTTTGTTTTATTTGCAATAAATGCAAAGGCGCTAAAGGTCCCTAGAAATGGAATGGAAGACCACTTGAAGGCACCCATCAAACCTGTTATTAAATAATACACCAAACCCGAGTTTTCCATGAAGACCACCGATGGCAACAAATATGCCCCGGCCGTATAAAAATCGAACTGTCCTTTTTCATAATGCGAATACCCGAGAGGGGTATAAAAATACAGCAAGCAATAAATAATCAAGATCTTCCAGGAAAACCGCCAACAACCTGTTTGTATGACAATTAACATGCTAAGAAGCATGAAAATTCCTAACGTTAGAAAATTGTGTGCGGCCAGAGCTGTTGGATAATATAGATGCGCAAACGGTATATAGACCCAATTTACAAAGGGTGGGTAATTTGGCCTGCGCCAAAATGGATCTTGCAGTGGCAAGCTGCCAGGCTCATAGGCCGATTTCCCCGCCACCAGCGCCTTGGCAGACTGATATACCTGGACAAAATCTGACCCAACCGGGTTCCCCTGATCTTTTCGAACCACCATGCCAAGCGAAATTCCAGGTGTTGCAATTCTACCTGGCGGATAATAAGGCTGAGGGTAGGGAGGCGGTTCAGTTCCATTCCTAATAAAATCAATACGATCTTTGATGTCATTTACAAAAACCGAAAATAAGACAGAAATCATGATAATAGCAAAAAAAAGATTAAATGGGTTTTTCTTCCACATAATTTCCCTCAATATCAAATGTTAGGATAAAATATTATATTCGATAATGTGATTCATTACATACTAGATGCTACAGACTTTTCGAAATATTTTTTGGGTTGCCAGCTAAAAATATTATCTTCCTGATTGTCCATCGACACATTGGCACATAATCATCAAACAAATTATTTTTCTCTTTTATTATGATTTTTCCAGTGACCCCAGAGCCTGATATGTTAAATTAGAACCAGGCTCTTTATTATTCTGAGATACTTGAATTATTTATTAAACTCATATCAAAAATATTACCGACTGCTCTTTAAAAAGACAAGGTTTCTTTGCGATTGTTCAAATTTGTGGTCATTCTTTTTTTGATTTTTTGATAGGCAACCATTGAGATTTCGAATAGGTGAGAAATGCGTAAAATCCTGGCACCTTTTTATAAACTGGATGAAAATAAAAAAATCCTTGTAATCATGCTGTTGGTTGGGGCGGTCGCTGTATTCGTTTCTTCCAATATTCTTAAAGCATATTTTACGGGCGATGATGAGGCTAATTTCTTAAACCTCGCCAACTATATTCTCGGTAGATTTAAGCATTTCGATTTTCATAATATTTGGTTTTCGCTTTACTACCACGATCACCCTCCTGTTCCTATTTTAATGGTTGTGCCGTTTGTGAATCTGATTGGGTACAGTGAGGCAGCCCTCCGGTTTCCAAATGTTTTGTTATGGTCCTTTTCCTGCATGATCGCTGCGCGGGTAGCCTGGCGTCTTGGGGGTTTACGCGTTGCATTTTTTACCGGTTTGTTTTTAGCCGCAAGTGGATTGTATGATCTGGAGGCGATGGGAGATGGAAAAACCCTCGAAGTTCTTTCCGGATTATTAATGATCAACGTTGTTTTAAATAATTTTGAGTGGAGCCTGGAAACCCCTACTGGACGAAAACAATATGCGCTGGGTGGAATATATTTGGCAATTGGATATTTATTTTTTACATCCACCCTACCTGTAATTGGAATGTATCATCTAATTTTTGCAATAATTTTCTTGAAAGATAAAT
>CAZLJB010000194.1:3154-6365 GCA_964559195.1 uncultured Anaerolinea sp.
CCTGTAATTGGAATGTATCATCTAATTTTTGCAATAATTTTCTTGAAAGATAAATTTAGCTGGAGTAAATTCAAGCTTTACATCATCTATACCCTGCCTTTTATTCTTTATTACGTCATCTATAATGTGATATTTTTAGGATTTCCTGCATATTCATACTATATACTGGGATCCCCTGCTTATGGACAATTCAGGCAGAATTTAGGCCGGGCAGCAGGCAGCCGTTTGAATATCGAGGCATTGCAAACAAATTTACGCGTACTGAACTGGTTTTTTCTGCCATTTATTGCCTGGATCATTCTAGCAGCCGGTATTTTTTACCAGGCAAAAAAATACTGGAACTTAGTGCTCATTACATTACCTTATGCAGTCATCTGGTCCTTTTATCTTTTAATAAATACTGGTCATCACTTCCTGGCTTATTTTTGTTGGCTTGCTCCATTTGGCATCACCTATTTTTACAAGCAGGCAGAAAAACTTGGCAAGAATATTTTTTCTTACGCCATGATTATTCTATTACTACTAATATCCAGCTGGTCTTATGCCATCCATGTCCGCATATACACTTATGACGATTATCCAAGATACCTGCTGCCGATTGTCTACGGCGATTCCACCGGCTGGATAAACAATATCTATCGACCTGTTAGAAAAATTGCCCGGGATTTGGATGAAATACTTGGCCCAGGATCAACCATCATTTCGTTCATTGATGGATCGTTCAGAACCTTCTATTTCCCAGAAGACAGCCGCTATTCTCCAATCAATTTATCGCATTTTGAGGTTGTTCAAAATGGAAACGGGCAATGCTTATCCCTAAACAATTCCTTAATCAAGCAATATAAGATTCGCGCCGTTGTTTCTTATGTGGATCAAAATATTTGCTCAGATATTGTTGAAAAAGTGGTGGAATATTCAGGGTCTAATTTACATCTGACCATCCTTGCTCATTAATAGGGATATTCACAACAGCAGGTTTTTAATTCGGTTATTAGTTACTACCAACCCTATCACTGGATGAGGCCGCCCCAATCAAATCATTCGTTTTGAAAGCGCCTTCATATCGGGAAGTGCACAAAATTGAAAATTTGAAATACTCTCATTCACAAGCAAGCAGATCGCACATCTCTGACTTTTGAAAATGAGTGCTCGTTGGAAATTGTTAACCTATTTTTGTGATGAGAGCTTCAACATCTCTCTCTAAACGAGCGCCAATTCTTTTTGCCGAAATTACTTTCATCTCTGAGCACACCAAAGGTAAATATTAAATGGGAAATCCAGAAAAAAAAGTTGTGATTATTTTGCCTGCCTATAATGCCGCGAAGACCCTCATGCGCACCATGAATGAGATCCCAGCTGAATATCGTCAGCACGTTATACTGGTAGACGATGCTTCCAAAGATAATACGGTTGAAGTAGCTAAAGCCGCCGGCCTACTGGTATTTCAACATCCTGAAAACCGAGGCTATGGTGGTAATCAAAAAACCTGTTATCGCGAAGCGCTGGCGATTGGGGCTGACATTGTTGTGATGCTTCACCCTGATCATCAATATGACGCCTCTGTCATTCCCCACATGGTCCGTCCGATGCTGGTCGAAGAAGCCGATGCTGTCTTTGGATCTCGTATGCTTGGGGGCCGACCGTTGGAAGGTGGCATGCCGTATTGGAAATATTTTGCAAATGTGATCCTGACGGCCCTGGCCAATATTATTTTCAGCCATTACCTGACAGAGATCCATTCCGGTTTTAGGGCTTACTCACGTAAATATCTCGAAACCGTCAGGCTTAATGAAAACAGCGATGATTTCGTTTTTGACACAGAAATCATTGCTCAAGGAATGGCCTGTAAGCTTACTTTTCAAGAGGTCCCGATTGTCACCCGCTACTTTCCGGAAGCATCTTCGATAAGTTTTCGCCGGAGCGTTATTTATGGCTTTGGTATTCTGGCCGTATTAATGAAATATGTACTGCATAGCGCGGGGGTCTGGCATTTTACACAGTTTTACCCACAACAAAAAACGAACAATCCATGAGCCACGGGTGGTAAGGAGTAGGTAAGAATATTGCCTCAAAAAAAGTGAGCTGTGTTTTTCTTGTGGGGGCAGAACATCGATGAGCGTTCGATTGTGCAGCTAATTGGGGATGAGAAAAGCAAAAAAAACACTTTCGATTCTCACCACTCAGCGCCAAATCATGGGGCCGAAACCAGCCCCAGGGCTGCCGCAATGATCCGTTCGACATTCGGCAGGGTGGCATGCTCCAGGGGTCGGGCATAAGGAATGCTGGCTTGAGTGCAAACACGCGCGTACTTGAAGGCCAGCCCGGCTTCCAGCGCCAGGGCAGCCAGCTCACCCGACAGGCCAAAACCTTCGTAATCTTCATCAACAACCAGCAGCCGGCCAGTACGCCCCAACTCACGGCAAAGCGTGGGCTTGTCCAGCGGTGAGACCCAGCGCAGGTCAATCACACCCGCTGAAATACCCTGGGCTTGCAGCTTTTCAGCGGCCTGCAGAGCGCGGTGCACCCCCACCCCCAGGCTCACAATTGTCAAATCAGAACCAGGCCGGCAAACGGCTGCCTCGCCAACCGGCAGCGGCTGCCAGATGTGCGGCGCTGGTCCGCGCGTGCCCTGGGCCGGCACATCGTAGCTGACCGTATCGCGTCCACCAGAGCCCAGAAAATCCAACCAGACGGATGAGATCAACTTGTGTTCCATAAATACCACTGGCGAGCCAAGGCCCAATGCCGCCAACATCAAGCCACCCGCATCCGCCGGGTTGGAAGGCACCACCACGCTTAGACCAGGGATGTGGGCCAGCCAACCCCACAGGCTTTGCTCGTGCTGACCGCCATCCCCGTAACCGCCACCACAGGCTGTCCGAACCACCAATCGCGCCTGCCAGCGCCCGCCAGAGAAAGTCTCCAGCTTGGCGGCATGGTTGAGCAGCGCATCCAGCGCCACAGCGATAAAATCCACCAACATGATCTCAGCCACCGGGCGCAGCCCGGCCATCGACATGGCGACCGCCGCCCCCAGGAAGGCCGCCCAACTAAACCCGATCCGGGCCAGCTCCACCGAGCTGATGATGGGGGTCTGAAAGACATAGCGGGTGAGCACCCCCAGGAAGACGACCAGGATGAACGCAATCCCGATCGGCACGAGCAATATTCGGGCGACCCGATCCGCCCCGTCACTCAGACGTCGCAAGCT